>CAIQEI010000138.1 GCA_903870815.1 uncultured Verrucomicrobia subdivision 3 bacterium | reverse complement strand
CCAACCGCCTGTCATTCGGCGGCCAGCTGCTGTTTTCCTCCGCCCGCCAGTGGCAGGAGGTGAACCTAAAATTCAAATCGCGCCAGACCGTGGTGGAAATCCATTCGGTCGCCACCAACCAGATGCTGCACCTGAAAATCAACAGCGACGGCGGCGTCTATGACGTGAATTTGAAACTGGCCGACTTGCTGAATCCCAACACCCTGCTGCCCGGGCTGGCCGATACGGCAACTGGATCGCTTTTGGCAGCGATGGATTTGACGGACCTCAGCAACCCGGTGACCGCCGGGAACCTGGCGTGGCGCGCCAGCCGCACCCGGGTCAAAATCGGCTCGGAGGCTGTGACGGTTTACCGCATCGAAACGAGCGTGCTGGGCCGTGAAGTCCTGGTGGATGTCAGCACGCTGGGCGAAATATTACGGGTGAAACTGCCGGGCAACATCAGCGCTCGCTTTGACGATTGGGTCAAACCATGATTGAACTTGATCATCTGGTGAAAAATTTTGGCACCCTGGTCGCCGTCAACGACGTCTCCCTCAAGCTCGCCCGCGGCGAATTTTTCGCCATGCTCGGCCCAAACGCCGCCGGCAAGACCACAACCATCAAGCTGCTGGCCGGCCTGATCAAGCCGACATCCGGCACCGCGCGCATCTGCGGCTTCGACATCCAGTCGCAGCCGCTGGAGGCGCGTCGCCGGCTGGCTTATGTTCCGGATTTTCCGTTTCTGTACGACAAGCTGACGGCGTGGGAATTTTTCCGGTTCACCGGCCAGTTATTCCAGCTCGACGCCGCGCGCATCGAGCAAAACTCCCGGGCGCTGGTAGCACGGTTTCATCTGGCTGAATTCATGGACCGCCCGCTCGAAGGGCTTTCGCACGGCACGCGCCAGCGCATCGCCATCGCGTCCGCGCTGTTGCACGACCCGGAAGTGTTCGTGATTGACGAACCGATGGTCGGCCTTGATCCGCAGCACGCGCGGGTAGTGAAGGACGTATTGAAGGAGCGCTCGCAAGCGGGCATGACCGTGCTGGTCTCCACGCATCAATTGAGCATTGCCGAGGAGATGGCCGACCGCATCGGCATCATCAATGGCGGCAGACTCATCGCGGTCGGCACGCGCGCCGAGCTGCGCCAGCAGAGCGGATCCTCCGGCGCCCTGGAGGAAATTTTTCTGTCGCTCACGGCCCCCGCCAACGGTGCCCAATAATGCCTCGTGACGCGGCGCGTTTGAACGCCCGTGAAACCGGATTTAAACGATGAACGTAAATTCTCCAGCCCCGGAATATTGGCGAGGGATTGGCTGGTTCTGTCTGATGCTGCTCTTTGCCGGTACAAACTGCCCGGCCACGGACGCGCGTCCCCGAACGTTCTGCAATCCGGTGGACATTCCCTATCGCTTCCAATTGCCGGAAGGCAACTACCGTTCGGCCGCCGATCCGGTCGTCGTCCGGTTTCTGGATGCCTACTGGCTTTGGGCGTCGAAGTCCGGCGGCTACTGGCGTTCCACGAATCTGCTGGACTGGTCTTTCATCGCCGCCTCGGGTTATCCCACGGAAATCTGGGCGCCCACCGTGACGGTGATCAACGGCCGGATTTACCTGACATCAGGCAGCATGGCGGGCACGTTTCTCACGGACGATCCGCTTTCAGGGAAATGGACGAACGTGACCGAATATGACCGCAGTCTTGGCGATCCGGCGACGATGCAGGACGATGATGGTCGCGTCTATCTCTACTACGGCTGCAACGCCGACCAACCGCTGCAGATGGCCGAACTCAATCCCCAAACGCTCGATTTCGTTTCGGAACCGGTGGCGAGCTACCGCGCGGATAAAACCCGTCACGGATGGGAAGTGCCGGGCGACACCAATCTTCGCGAAAGCAGAAAGCCGTGGATTGAAGGTTCGTGGATGAACAAAATCGACGGTCGCTATTATCTCCAGTATTCCGCACCTGGGACCCAGTTTAAAACCTACGGCGACGGTGTGTGTGTTTCCGCCAAGCCGATGGGGCCGTTTATTTATCAGCCGTACAGCCCGTTTTCGTTCAAACCAACCGGTTTCATCACCGGGGCCGGACATTCCTGCACCTTCGCTGATGAGCGCGGCCAATACTGGCACATTTCCACTATGACGATTTCCAAACGCCATTTTTTTGAACGCCGGCTTGGCCTCTTCCCGGCCGGCGTGCTGCCCGATGGCCAGCTGGCGACAAGCACCTATCTGGGTGATTATCCCCAGTTCGCGCCGGGCATCGCAATCGATCCGTTGCATGACAATTCGCCGCACTGGATGCTGTTGTCCCATGGCAAGCCGGCGACCGCATCTTCCACGCTTGCCGCCGGCAAAAGTCAGGACTTTGGTGTGACCAACGCTTTTGATGAAGATGTTCGCACCTGGTGGTCGGCAGCCTCCGGCAACGCCGGCGAATGGCTGGAGGTGGATCTCCAGCATGATTGCCGTATTGACGCCATGCAGATCAACTTCGCCGACCAGAGCGCCCAAACCACCGATCAACTGGCCAGTCACAACTATCTTTATTTCATCGAGACCTCCCGCGACGGCAGGAAATGGGAACTAACCATCGACCGCCGAAAAGACGGACGTGACGCTCCGCACGATTATGTGCAGCTTGCGCATTCAGTAACCGCACGTTTTGTCCGCATCACCAATGTGCAATCGCCCGCCGGCGGTTACTTTTCGCTGTATGACCTGCGCATTTTCGGTTCCGGCCAGGGCTTGCCGCCGCCCGAAATCAAAAACTTTTCCGTGACGCGTAATGCCGGTGATCCACGGAAAGCCCGGGTTTCCTGGTCGGCAGTCACCAATGCAGATTTTTACATCGTGCGCTACGGCATCGCTCCTGACCGATTATTCGGAAATTATCAGGTCTACCAGACAAACGGTGTGGCCGTTAATTCGCTCAATGCCGGCACAGACTATTATTTCACCGTGGATTCCGTGAATGACACGGCCGTCACCCGGGGCACAGAAACCATCAGACGATAAATCGTGTTGACCGTCGCGTGGGTGGGGGCACAAGCTCAGAACCCCGGCAGTTTCTTGATGCCTTCGAACGCGCCGGCGGCCTGGTTCAAGCCAGGGGCGTATTTGTCAGCGATGGTCGTGATAAGGTGCTTCTGCGTGTCGGTGAGCTTCGCGTTGGCCGCGACGTTTTTCAGCGACGGCAGGGCGTCCGAGACTTTTCCGCAGCGCAGCGAGCTGACGATGGTGGCAACGTCGCCCTGCTGGCCAGCGAGCGAAGCGAAGTTTTTCTGCACGACGTAGGCGGAGGCGAGGTTGCCGACCTGCTTGGCAAGGCCGAGCTGTTCCGGTGTCAGCTTGGCGCTCTTGACCAATCCGAAAGCGGAAGTCAGCGCGGCGGAATCCTTGCCGCCGGTGAGCGCCTTGAGCGTGCTGTCGAGCTTGCTTTTGATGGCGTCGCTCACACCGCCGGCGGCGGCGAGAGATTGAACCTTGCCGGTCAGCTCGGAGGCGATGTCACCGAGCTGACTATCTGAAGCGGACTTGGCCTGATTCAGAAAACTGCTAATGAGACCGGCATCAGCTTGGCCATAAACCACGGTGGTGAAACCGCAAAATCCGACGGCAACGAGGAGTACGATTAAAATGCTGGCCAAGTTTTTTTTCATGCGCGGCCATGATAGTTTCCCTGCGAAAACCTAGCAAGTCGTTTGGCAATGAAATGGCGTGATTGAAACTTTCCCGGCAGCTTGCTAGATTTGCACTCTATGGGACGCCAATGGCTGCATGCCAAACGATTGGTAGCCGGCCTTAAAAAAGGCCGGACAACTGGAAAACTTGTCCGCGAAATTTCCGTCGCCGCCAAAATGGGCGGCCCGGATCCCGCGATGAACGCGCGGTTGTTCACCGCCGTCGAAAAGGCCAAGAAGGAAAGCGTGACGAAGGATGCCATTCAGCGTGCCATCAACAAGGGCGCGGGCATCGGCGATGAAAAACTCGTCATGGATCACATCGTCTATGAGGGCCGCGCACCGCACAACGTGCCCGTCATTGTTGAGGTTTATACCGACAACGTGAACCGCACCGCGCCGGAAATTCGCGTCCTTTTCAAGAAGGGCCAGCTCGCCACGGCGGGCAGCAACAAGTTTTTATTCGATCATGTCGGTCTCGTGGAAGCGCATCATCCCGACGCGAACATTGACCGCGAAGCCGCCGCCATCGAGGCCGGGGCGAACGAAGTCGAAACGCTCACCCACGAGCAGAACGACGACATTCCTGAAGGCGCGACGGGCGCCAAATTCATCGGCGAACGCACCGCCGTCCACGCTGTCGCAAAATGGCTTTCAGCGAACGGCTGGTCCGTGGTGACCAGTGAAATCGGGTATGTGCCGAAGCAGTTTCCCGAACTCACCGAGGCGCAACAGAACGAAGTTGGCGAATTTCTCCAGGCGCTGGACGAGCACGACGATGTGCATCGCGTCTGGGCGGCGGTGAAATAAAAAT
>CAIQEI010000137.1 GCA_903870815.1 uncultured Verrucomicrobia subdivision 3 bacterium | reverse complement strand
CTGACCCGCTGAACCTTCGACGCGGTTTCGTCCAACCCGGGAATGCAATTAACCTGAAGTGAAGCGGCGGAACATCCTCACTTATACCATATCTCGCTCCGCTTCACTTCAGGTTAACTACATTCCTTCTGCTGTTAGGCCGATACATGGCAGTCATCTTACTGTGGAATCCAATATGAGCTTCTGGTTGCAAACGTTAAAAGCACAATACATGCAAAAACAACAAATGTCGTCAGAATGAAAAGGCCGCAGAAAATGCCACACGATAATAAACCAAGGCAGAACAAGCGCCGAATCTTCGCCATGTCTGAAAGGAAGTGACGGTGATGCAAAATAAGAAAGGTAACGACAATCGAAATCAAAGCTGAAACCGCTATCTGAATTTGCCCGTCAAATGCAAAACTGGCTGAAACCAACACAAAAATCATGTAAACCAGACAAAAACACGCGAAAGAACCGAGGGCAGCTAAAACAACAGTCTGCTGAGAATACATTCCGTCATCCGATTGTTCGCAATGCTGCATATAAATATCGGCCTAACATTGTTCTTAAACCGCACTGTGCGGTGATATTTGTCCCATGAAAACGACGGTATTCCTCTCTTAACCGTTGGTCAAGAAAAGTTTGCCACGTGAATCGCTCTGAATATTGAAAACCGCAAAAACAGCACTGGTGATGAGTCCAGAGCGCTGGCGCTTTGGCGTTGGGGTTCGGGGATGCCCAATCCACGACGAAAATAATTAGACAAGAATTTCACGAATGGGCACGAATTGGGAAGGGACGCCGCAGCGCGATGTCCCCCACCGGTTTGTGTTGCCGGCTACCCGGCGCTCCGGGGGCGGTGCTAAATTGCGCCAAGCGGGAACAAGCGGTAGGACGAGCTTGCCCTGCCGAGATGTTCAAGGCATTGTAATTGTCGCCTTATGCAACCCAAGCGGCATATTTTTTTATGTGTGGCAGACAACTCCAAATGCTGCCCGCGGGAAGAATCTTTGGCCGCTTGGGAATTCCTTAAACGGCGCTTGAAGGAATTGAATTTAGATGGTTCTGATCCACTCGTGTATCGTTCAAAAGTCAATTGTTTGAGGGTTTGCTCGCAAGGTGTCGTAGCTGTTGTTTATCCTGATTCAGTTTGGTATAAGCATTGCACGCCAATTGTTTTAGAACGCATCATTCAGGAACATTTGATCGGCGGAGTGCCGGTCAAGGAATTCACATTTACCGAACCTCCATACGGTAAAAAGTGATTGAAGTTGGGCAGCCTGCCGGCTCATTCAGACAGACGAAAAATCGTTATCCAATGCAATCAAGCGTCTGTATTTAACCCGATTCCTAAGTGGACGTGTCAAATGCCGGAAGCTGACGGCGGAACATCGTCGAAGAATTTGCTTTCGCCAAGAATCCGCCGGGTTGATATTTCCCTCGACTTCACCGGAATATCCGACCAAATTTTCCTCCATGGCACGCCTGACGGTCACAACAGCAGGGCTGGGTTTAAGCGCACTGGATTTGCGGCTGGGGGTCAACCGCGTCGGCCGCGATCAGCACAGCGATTTTCCGGTGAATCATCCGACCGTCTCCACGCATCACTGCGAATTGATTTTATCCCACGAAGGCGTAGTGCTGCACGATTGCGGCTCGACCAACGGCACGTTCGTCAACGGCCAGCCCATCGGCGAAGTCTGGCTCGAACCCGGCCAGCAAGTTCGCTTTGGCGACGTGGAACTGCTCGTTGAAACCACCGACGCCAACATTTCCATCCCCAAAATCGAACGCCCGGCACCCCCGCCGCCGCCGATCGTGCTCGAAGATGGCGCGCTGCTATGTCCCCGGCATCCGGAACATCGCGCCGCCTTCAAATGCACGCATTGTCGCGAAGTCATGTGCAGCGGTTGTGTGCGCATGATGCGCATCCAAGGCGGAAAACCGCTATTCCTGTGCTGTATTTGCCACAACCGGTGCGAACGCATCGCCGGCCGGAAAGCCAAAGAGAAAAAAGGTTTTCTTGGGTTTTTACAGGAAACCGTACGGCTGAAATTCGGCGGCAAAACGGACGAATAAGGCGGGGCCCTCAAGTCGCCAGAAAATCTCCGGCCATTTTTTCCAGCGCGTCAATCCAGGCCGGGTGTTCGTTCATGCAGGGTATGCGAGTGAACTCCTTGCCATTTCCGGCCATGAACTCCTCACATCCGCGCATCCCGATCTCTTCAATCGTCTCGAGGCAATCCGAGACAAACGCCGGGCAGATCACCAGCATCCGTTTTTTTCCTTCCGTGGCTAGGCGCGGCAGCTCGTAATCGGTGTATGGCTTCAGCCAGGGGTCTTTGCCAAGCCGCGATTGGAAGGATACCGACCATTTACCCGCCGGCACGCCCGCCTGCGCGATGAACAGCGCCGCCGTCTTGAAACATTGCGCGCGATAACACGTCGCCTGCGCCGGGCTGGCCGTATCGCAGCAATTCGGCGTGGCCAGGCAATGACAACCCGTCGGGTCGGATTTTTTGATGTGTCGCTCCGGGATGCCGTGAAAGCTGAATAGCAAATGATCGTAATCTTTCTTCAGATAATCCGCCGCGCTCGCCACCAGCGCCGCGATGTAGTCCGGCTGGTCATAATAGGGCGGCTGCACAGCCACCTTCATCCGCGGCGCGAGTTTCGCGACGACTTCCTGCACGCGCACGACGGCGGTTTCGTAGCTGGACATCGCGTAATGTGGAAACAACGGGATGAGCAAAACTTCCGTCGCGCCCTGCACCGCCAATTTGGTCACGGCGGATTCGATGGACGGATTTTGATAGCGCATCGCCAGCTCCACCGGGACGCGGATGCGCTTTTGGAGGAGTGCCTGGACGTGCCTGCTCGTGACGACCAGCGGGGAACCTTCCTTGGTCCAGACTTTTTCGTAGGCGTGGGCTGACTCCCTGGGCCGGTTGATTAAAATCATGCCGACGATAAACCGCCGCGCCAGCCACGGCACATCAATCACGCGCCCGTCCATCAGGAATTCATTCAGGTAACGCCGCACATCCGGCACCGACGGCGAGTCCGGCGAGCCGAGATTGACCAGTAAAATTGCTTTACTCATAAAAAATCAGCCACAGATAAACACAGATGGGCACGGATTCAAAAGTTCTTTCCAATAAATCTGTGTTTCATCCGGGCACATCTGTGGCTAAAAGGTTTTGCCCACACGTTCTGCGATGTTGACGCCGGAAACGATGGAATCGCCCAGCGAAACGCCGTCGCGATAATGACCGGCAAAAAATAATCCCGGCGACTTGCTTTCGATGTCGGTCAACAACTCGCGGTATTGGCCGTAGCCGACGTTGTATTGAGGAATCGCCCTGGGCCAGAACGCCGTGTGGACAAAAACCGGTTGGCCGGTCACACCCAGCAGCACGCGCAAATCCGCCAGTACTAATTCCACCAGCTTTTCCGGCGGCAAGGAGGCGAGTTCGGGATAACGCGCGCCGCCGACGTAGCTGGTCAAATTCAAATACCCCGCCGGGGCGCGATTCGGAAACAGCGCCGAGGAAAAGATGGTGCCGAGAATTTTGAAACCCTCGATTTTCGGGATCAGCATGCCGAAGCCCTGGCACGAATGGGCCACGTCCTCACGGCGAAATCCCAGCACCACGCTGGCCACGGGTGGATAACTGATTTCGGAAAATGCGGTGGTGGCGCGCGCCCTTAGGTGCGCGGCGGTGTCAGCGACACCGGCCGAGGCGGGCAGGGGGCTGCCCGCCCCACCTTCAATTTCCAACTCCGCCAGTTGGTAAGCCGTGCCGCAGTAAATCACCGCGCTGTGTTCGGCTTCCATATATCGGAGGGACGAGCTCCGCGAGTCCCCATCCTGGGGTTCCGAGTTTGGGACTCGTGGAACTCGTCCCTCCGAAAAGGTCACGCGCCAGCCGTTGCCCGTCGGCGTCAGTTTCGTTGCCGGCGTGTTCAATTTCAACGAGGCGCCAAGCGGTGCCGCCAGGGTGTCCGGCAAAACCTGCAAGCCTTCGTCGAAGGAAAACTTCGCGGCGCGATCCTTGGCCACTTCGCCGGACTTTTTGCGGTCGCGCGCGCCAAAGATCTGGCCTTTGATCATCGAACCGTAATTATCCTCCAGGGCCTTGAGCTTGGGAAACGCGTGCGGCAGCGACAGCTTGTGCGGATCCCCCGCGTAAATGCCGGCGACCAGCGCGTCAATCGCGTGATCGAGTAATTCCCGGTTGAACCGCCGCACGACAAATTGCGCGATGCTTTCTTCCACGCCATCGCGGCGCGGTTTGATGAACGGCTCGCGCAGCACGGCGAGCTTGGCCCGGGCGGTGAACAGCGGCGTAGTGAAGAATCCCAGCGGTTTGCCGGGCATTTCAATCGGGCGGCCGTAGCGCACGACGTAGCGAGCGTCGGCGCTCGGGTCGGTGGCGAGCTTGCGCGATTCGAGGCCGGCGTCGCGGACGAGCTGCGCGATTTTCGGTGACGTTTCGAGAATCGTGTTCGGCCCGAATTCGGCGAGAAAACCGTCCTGGCGGAGGGTCTGGATCACGCCGCCGACGCGCCCGCCTGCTTCATAGACCGTGACCGGCACGCCCTGGCGCTTCAGATAAAACGCGGCGGTCAATCCCGTGATGCCAGCGCCGATGATCGCGACGGATTTCATGTCATTCATTTCGGAGGGACGAGTTCCACGAGTCCCTGACCAAAAATTGGGGATCGCGGTTTGGGACTCGTATAACTCGTCCCTCCGAAATTGTCGCTCCGCTAAAAATGTCAGGCTGGTTCATGCCAGAAAATTGGGTTGAGTTCGCCCTGAAACGGCCAATCTTCAGGCTGTTTCACCAACTTGTCCTTGATGGGGTTGTCCCAAAGATAAAGCCACTTTTGCCGGTAACTTTCGCCGCGGCGCAACTGGCGGTCGAAAAAATCCTTTTGCCAAATTGGTTTCTCGGACGGGTGCGGCCAGCGGCGAGTCACCTCAGCACGCCAGAATTGAACCCATTGCTTCAACGGCATGATGGGCATCGCAGCCGGGGTGCAGAAAAGATGAAGGTGATCCGGCATGATGGCGTAGCGACCAACCAGCCAGCGATTCGCCTTGCGCCAGGAATCGAGCAGCAAGGAAACTATTTCCGGCCGCGCCAGCAACGGACGGCGTTTGTCAACGCAGACGGTAACAAATTGGAGGATGGTTTGATTCACGAATTCCCGCGAGGGCAAGTGAGGCAACTTTTGACGTCCGGGGTCACGAGTTGGTGTTTGCATTTTTTGTTTGGGACTCGTGGAACTCGTCCCTCCGATTATCCGGTTGATTTCAAATCGTCTTCGAATGTCGCCGCTCATTTGCCGCGCCGAGTGTGTTGTCGAAACACATGGCGATGTTGCGGATGAAGAGGCGGCCGGCGTCGGTCACTTCCAGGCCGCCGGGCTTGAGTTTCACGAGGCCGTCGGTGGCGAAAGGCGCGAGCAAGGCGAGCTCCTTTTCAAAATGCTGCTCGAAATTGATGCCGAGTTTCGTGCTCATCGCGGCAAAGTCGAGCGAGAGGTCGCACATGGTCCGCATGATGGTTTCGCGGCGGATTTTGTCCTCGTCGCTCACGATGTAAGCCTTGTGCAGCGGCACGCTGCCGGCGTCCACGGCGGTTTGATATTTCGGCAGCTCCTTCTCGTTTTGCCAATAGACATCGGGCGTTTGGGATACGGCGCTCATGCCGAAAGCGTAAATGTCCGAGCCGGCGCGCGTGCTATAGCCCTGGAAATTTCGCTGCAGCTGCTTGTTGCGCTGCGCCACGGCGAGTTCGTCGTTCGGCTTCGCGAAATGGTCCATGCCGATATAGACGTATTGGTTGTCGGCGGTAAGCCGTTCGATGACGAGCTTGAGGACTTCCAACTTGCTTTCCGGGGTGGGCAAAACTTTTTGCTCCAGAATTTTTTGCGACGGCTTGATCCACGGTACATGCGCATAGCTGAAGACGGCGAGCCGGTCGGGCTTCATTTCCAAAACGGTGTCGAGCGTTTCGTTGAACGACGCCGGCGTCTGGAATGGCAGGCCGTAAATCAAATCGAGATTGATGGAGCCGTAGCCGAGTTCGCGCATCCAGTCCATCGCCTGCTGCGTCATTTCGCGCGGCTGGATGCGGTGAATGGCTTCCTGTACCTGCGGATTAAAATCCTGCACGCCCATCGAGGCGCGGTTAAAACCGATCTCGCGCAGTGCGACGAGGTGCTCGCGCGTGAGCCGGCGCGGGTCAACCTCCACACTGGCCTCGATATCCGATGAAAAGGTGAAATGCTTGTGGATGATTTCACCGAGGCGGCGAATTTCATCGGGCCGCAGAAAGGTGGGCGAGCCGCCGCCGAAGTGGAGTTGAACCGCCCGGCGATCCTGGTTGAGCATCGGCGCGAGCCGGGCGACTTCGCGGCCCAGATAATCAATGTAATCTCGGCCTTTGTCGTGGTTGAGCGTGATGACGGTGGTGCAGCCGCAGAACCAGCAGAGCGTTTCGCAAAACGGAATGTGAAAATAAACCGAGAGATCACGCGGCGTGCGGTTGTTGTCCGTGATCTTCGCGGAAAGTTGATCCCACGTCACGGTGTCGCTGAACTTGGTGGCGGGCGGATAGCTGGTGTAACGCGGGCCGGCCACGTTATATTTTTTCACCAAATCAAGATCTACATTCAGCGTTTTCATTGTTGTGCCTTCACCGTCTCCACCAGGGCGGCGATATTTTCCAGCTTGGCGCCCGGCGTCAGGCCGTGGCCGAGGTTGAAGATGTGTCCGGGCCGGCCGCGCATGGCATCGAGAATCTTCTTCGTCTCCGCCGCGACGATTTCCGGTGTGGACTCGGCAATGTGCGTGGGCGAAAGATTTCCCTGGATGGCGAGGTGAGACGGAACGATTTTGCGCGCTTCGGCAATGGGAGTCTGCCAGTCGATGCCGATGACATTCGCGCCGGAAGCGATCAAATCCGGCCAGTTTCCGTGGGTGCCCAGTGAAAAGTTGATGACGGGAACTTGGCTGCCGAGGTTGGCGATAATTTGATCCGTCCAGCGCCCGGAAGCTTCCTGAAATTCCGCCGGCGCCAGATGGCCGCCGTGGCTGTCGAAAATCTGCAGCGCATCAATGCCGGTCGCGATTTGCATTTGCAAATAAGCGGTGACGGCGGCGGTGAGTTTTTCCAGCAAGCCGAAAAAGGTTGTTTTGTCCTCGCGGAAGAGCTGCAGCGCGCGGCTGTATTTCGGCACGCTCGCGCCTTCCATCATGAAGGTTGCCAGTGTCCACGGCGAGCCGGTGAAGCCGAGCAGGGCCGTCTGGTCGCCGAGTTCTTTGCGCAAAATCCGCAGCGCCTGGTCCACATAGCTCAGCCGCTCGACAACGCGTTCGACGGATAGTTTTTCGATGTCCGCCTTGGTCGTCACGGCAAAATCCATCACCACGCCGCCGGTTTCCTTGAAATGATACGTCTGCCCGAGGGCTTCGGGAATCACCAGGATGTCGCTGAACAAAATTGCCGCATCGAAACCAAACCGGCGCACCGGCTGGAGCGTGACCTCGGCGGCCAACTCGGGATTCTGGACGAGCTGAACGAAGGTGTAAGTCTCCTTGAGCTTGCGGTATTCCGGCAGCGCACGGCCGGCCTGGCGCATCAGCCAGACTGGCGGACGATCCACCGGTAGGCAGCGGGCGGCGCGGGCAAAGCGTTCGCGGGCGGTAAGGGTGCCGGGCGCGTTCACCGGGATTGGAGCCGTTAGGTTCATCGAATTATCCATTTCAATATCATAAACCGGTGCGGATGGACAGTGGCTTTGCATTTTTTGGCTTTGACGTGGCATTTTTTGGTTGGCAGCCCGGGATCCGGGCAGGCAAAACCAGCGGCAAATTTTTATGCAACTTTGGCCGCCCCCCGGTTTTTAACTGGGAGCGATGAAAAATGAGCCTACAAACCTGCGTGAATCGCTGTGGCGACGGAAGCTTTCCGACGCGGAATGCGCCGGGTTGCGCCCGCAGCCGGAAATGGAACTGGAAGCGCGGCTGACGGACGCGCTCCGCAAAATTCCGGATGCGCCCGTGCCGTCCAATTTCAGCGCCCGCTTGCTGTCCGCCATCGACCTCGAAGAAAATCGGGTGGTGCGCTCGCGCGGTTGGGTTTTGAACTGGCGCCAATGGTGGCCGCGGGTGGCGGTGGCGGCCGGCGTTTTGATGGTTGCCGGCGTCAGCCTCCAACGGCACGAGGCCAATTTGCAGCGCATCGCGCTGGCAAAAAATCTCGCCCTGGTGGCGATGGCGCAACCCTTGCCGAGCGTGGACGCATTGGAAAACCTCGACGCCATCCAGCGCATGAGCCGGTCGGCGCCTGCCGACGGCGAACTGCTGGCCGCGTTACAATGAGCCGGCTGCGCCAGCCATTATTGTGCCTGGCCGCGGTTATCGTGGTTTGGACGGCGCACGCGCAATTCCCGACTCATTCCGCCAAAGTTGCCGGCGCGTGGACGAATCTGATTTCAACGAAGGCGACCATCCAGTCGCCGGTGGATTTTTTCAGGCAATTGCTGGCGCTATCGTCCGACGAACGGGAAAACGCCCTCACCAACCGGTCGCCGGAAGCCCGCGCCCGCCTCCTCGCCAAAATCAGCGAATATGAGGCGCTCGATCCCGATGAATGTGAACTGCGGCTGCGGGCCACCGAACTGCGCTGGTGGCTGACGCCGTTGCTGCGCCTGCCGGCGGCGGAGCGCGCGGTCCGGCTGGCCAGCGTGCCGGACAATCTGCGCGATCTGGTCCAGACGCGTTTGACGCAATGGAGCATCTTGCCGCCGCCATTGCAGGAGGAATTTCTGGCCAGCGACCAGACGCTGCACTATTTCGCGCAAGTCGAGACCAACCACCCGTCCGCCGCCCCGGCCGGGTCGCAGCAAATTGCCAACCGGTTCAACCAGTTCTTTGAACTCACGCCGGAGGAAAAGGAGCAGACGCTCAACACGCTTTCCGACGCCGAACGCGCGCAGATGCAGAAAACCCTCCAATCCTTTGAAAATCTACCGCCATCGCAACGGCTCACCTGCGTGCATAACTACGCCCGGTTTGTCGGCATGAGCGTGGCCGAGCGCGCCGAATTCCTCAAGAACGCGGAAAGCTGGTCGAAAATGTCGCCGAAAGAACGACAAGCGTGGCGTGATCTGGTGGCGAACGTTCCGATCTGGCCGCCGATGCTCCCGGACCTCGAAGCGCAGGCTCCGCTTTCATCCGCCGGGGCTCCGATTCCCGCTCCCAACGTGGCGACCAATTCGAACTAGCCGGCGGTTTCAAATTTCAATTTTCGCCGCCGTGTTCTAACCTGCCGCCGTGAATCCGATTGCTTTTTATCTCGGCTCCCTGCCGGTCCGCTGGTACGGCGTGATGATGGCGCTGGCTTTTCTCGCCGGACTGTGGACCGCCACGCGGCGCGCCCGGCTGGTCAATGTCTCCGGCGATGTCATCGCCGACGTGACGCTGTGGCTGATGGCCGGCAGCATCATCGGCGCACGATTCGTGTATGTGACGACTTACTGGCACACCGAATTCGCCGGCCAGCCTTTCTCCGAGGTGTTTATGATCCAGCACGGCGGGCTGGTTTATTACGGCGGACTCATCGGCGCGATGATATCCGGCCTCGGCTACCTGTTTTGGAAAAAACAGCCGGTTTGGAAAATCGCCGACATCCTTGCCCCGAGCGTCGCGCTGGGCAGCGTGTTTGGGCGGATCGGTTGCCTGCTGAACGGCTGCTGCTTCGGCCGCGCGTGCGACCTGCCGTGGGCCATCCATTTTCCCGCCGACCACGAGACGCACGGCGCGGCTGTGCACCCGACGGAAATTTACGATGCGCTGCTAAACCTGGCCCTCTACTTTTTTCTCGCCTGGCTGTTCCGGCGCAAGAAATTTGACGGCCAGATATTCTCAACCTACCTGATTGTCTATGCGGTCTTCCGGTCCATCGTGGAATATTTTCGCGGCGATTACCCGACCGACCACGTCCACGCCGGGCTGACTTCCGCCCAGCTCGTCAGCGTCCCGATTTTTGTTGCCGGCCTCGTGCTCGCGGCGGTGCTCGCGCGGCGCGGGCGGCCGAAACGAGGATAGCGGATGGAGGATTGAAAATGGCAAACGCACCCGATCTCAATCCTCGATCCTCGATCCTCCATCCTCGCCCCGTCTTCCTTGCCGGCCCGACGGCCGTGGGCAAATCGGAAATCGCCTTGGAACTCGCGGCGAGAATCGGCGGTGAAATTATTTCAGTGGACTCGATGCAGGTTTATCGCGGGCTGGACATCGGCACGGCCAAGCCATCGCCCGCCGAACGTAAGCGCGGGCCGCATCATTTGATTGATGTCTGTGATTTGCACGAAGCCTTTGACGCGGCGCAATTCATCCGGCTGGCGGAACAGGCGGTGGCGGAAATCCAGGCGCGCGGGCGGACGCCAATTTTTTGCGGCGGGACCGGGCTTTATTTCAAGGCGTACCTTGAGGGGTTGGGCGAAGCGCCGGGCACCGACGCAAAATTGCGCGCGGAACTGGAAGCCGCGCCGTTCGCGGCGTTGTTAGGCGAACTCAAAGAACGCGACCCGGAGGCCTATGAGAAAATTGACCGGCAAAATCCGCGCCGCGTCATCCGCGCCGTGGAAGTGATCCGGCTTACCGGAAAAAAGTTTTCCGAGCAGCGGGCGGAATGGAAAACTTCAGTTTCAAAAGAAGATGGAGAATTGAAGATGGAAGATGGCAAACCGCGCGCCCAGCCATCCTCCATCCTCCATCCTCCATCCTCGCGGCTGCTGTGCTTCACGCGTCCGCCGGAGGATTTGCACCGGCGGATCAATATTCGTGTGGACGAAATGTTCCGGCGCGGGCTGGTGGCGGAGACGGAGCAGTTGCTGAAACGCGGTTTGGCGGAAAACAAATTTGCCCTGCAGGCCATCGGCTACCGGCAAGTGGTGGAGCATCTGCGCGGCGAGCGCTCGCTGGCGGAGACGATTGAGCTGGTGAAAAGCCGCACCCGCCAGTTTGCCAAGCGGCAACTGACGTGGTTCCGGCGGCATGGGAATTGCCAGTGGATGGAATTGGCACCGGACGAGACCGTGGCCGAAACGGTGGCTAGATTATTTAAATGCGGGATAACGTTGGCTTTGTGTCTTTGCGCCTTCGTTGTTAATTTAACCCCATGAATCGCGTCCAATCTGAAAAACTCTTCGCCGAGGCGCTTAAATATATACCCGGCGGCGTCAATTCGCCGGTGCGCGCGTTCCGCGCCGTGGGCGGCAATCCTTTTTTCGTCAACCGGGCCAGCGGCTCCAAAATCTGGGACGTGGACGGTAATGAATTGATTGACTACGTCTGCACCTGGGGGCCGGCGATCCTGGGGCATGCGCATCCGAAAATCATTGCCGCCGTGAAGTCCGCCGCCGAATTCGGCACGAGCTTTGGCATACCCAATCCGCTGGAAGTCACCATGGCCAAACGCATCTGCGAGCTGGTGCCGAGCGTGAAAAAAGTCCGCATGACCAGCAGCGGCACGGAGGCGTGCATGAGCGCCATCCGGCTGGCGCGCGGGTTCACCAAGCGCGACAAGATCATCAAGTTCGATGGCTGCTACCATGGTCACGTGGATTCGCTGCTGGTGCGGGCCGGCAGCGGCGCGCTGACGTTCGGCCAGCCGGATAGCGCGGGCGTGCCGGCGGCGTTCACCCAGCACACCATCGTCGCGCCGTACAACGACGTGGAAGCGGTGCGGGCGATTTTCGCAGCGAACAAAAATGAAATCGCCGGCATCATCGTGGAGCCTGTGCCGGGCAACGCCGGTTTGTATCTGCCCAAGCCGGGCTACCTGGAATTTTTGAGCGAGATCACCCGGGCCCACGGCGCGCTGCTGATTTTTGATGAGGTGATGACGGGTTTTCGCCTTGCGAGCGGCGGGGCGCAGGAACGGTTTCACGTCACGCCGGACCTGTCCACGTTTGGCAAGGTCATTGGCGGCGGGCTGCCGGTGGGCGCGTTCGGCGGGCGGGCGGAGATCATGGATTATCTCTCGCCGCTGGGGCCGGTCTACCAGGCTGGCACGCTGAGCGGCAATCCGATTGCGATGGCGGCGGGATTGGCGAATCTGGAAGAACTATGTAGCCGCGCTGGCGAAAGCGCGGACAATCCGCGCGCTCACGAACGCGGCTACGACGCATACGAAATCCTCGAAGACCGCGGGGCGCAACTCGAAGCGGGCATGAAAGACGCGGCGAAATCCGCCGGCGTGCCAGTGACCTTCAATCGTTGTGGCTCGATGTTCTGCGGCTACTTCATCAGCGGGCCGGTTCACAACGTGGCGGACGCCATGAAGAGCGACCGTGAGCGGTTCAAGAAATTTTTCCATGGCCTGCTGGATGAAGGCGTCTATCTTGCGCCGTCCCAGTTTGAATCCGGATTTATTTCCACCGCGCACACGCCGGCGGACCTGGAGCGGACGGTGCGCGCGGCGGCAAAAGTGCTGCGGACGCTGTAACCTTCATGCCGGCAGCGCGTCTGATGGGTTAATCCGCCACAACCATTTAACCGGCGGTTTGCACCCGAAAATAACAAATATATGAAACTGACCAAAACCATCGCGCTGGCGGCGCTCGTCGCCGGCAGCCTGCTCGCCGGCACGGCCGAATCGCCGGCACAGGACCACACCAATTCACCCCCAGCCCACGGACCCGGCCTGCGCGGGCGTCCGAACCTTGACCAGATTGCCACGGATCTCGACCTGACCGCTGACCAGAAAGCCAAAGTCAAAGCGGTTCTGGATGAGCAGCAGACCAAACGACAGGCGCTTCAGGAGGACACCAGTCTAACGCCCGAGGATAAGCGGGCCAAGAACAAGGAACTCCGCGAAGCCACGCAGGCCAAGCTGAAGGAGATCCTGACGGCGGACCAGTGGGAACAATGGCAAAAGCGCATGCAGCGCAATCGTCCGCCCGGCGGCCCCGGCGGGACTCCTCCGCCCAGCGCTCCGCCGAAGGAATAATAAACCACGGTTCCGAAAATTCGCGAGGGACGGCCGGGAGCCGTCCCTTTTTTATTTCACGGAAGCGGCGGATGCTGCTGCCAGAATAAAAATGTATTCCGCCACCAGCCCGCCGGCTGGCCGGGGACGTCGTTGTGGTGCGCCCGGTCGAATAACTGCAATTCTTTCGGTCCGGGGTAACCCCCGGCCAAACGGAGGCCGGAGGCCGGTCCGATGATTTCATCCTCGCCGGCCACCACAAATTTCACCGGGCCGTGATAGCTTTTCAAACACGCCCCGGGATCGAAGCGGTCCAGCAGCAAAAAGTAGGCGGGCAGAAACCACATCTGCCGCTGCGCCACGCCCGCGAGATTTTGGTAAGGCGCAAACAACACCAGACCGGCGACTGCCGGCGGATAATTCCGGGCGAGTTCGCACGCCACGCCGGTGCCGATGGATTCGCCCACCACATATCGGGGTGCGTTGGCTGGCAGCAGGCGAAAGGCCTCCTCGGCCGCGGCGACCAGGCTTTTTCTACTAGGCGAACCTTCCCGCGCGCCGTAGCCGGGATATTCGAGGACAAAAACGTCCACCACCGCCGCCGCGTGGATTGGCTGCGCCAGATAATCACGGTCAATGGCGGACCCGGCGTTGCCGTGGACGACCAGCACACTGCCGGTTGCAATTCCATTCGCCGGAATTTTCCAGCCGATGATCTGACCCGCCGGATTTCTCCAGGGAACGAAACCATGGTCCATTCCCGCTTGGACCACGGCATTCGCCGGAATTTTCGTGGGAAAATAAAGCAGCTTTCGCTGCCAGGCGCAGGTGGCGGCGCACAGGATAACGTAGGCAGCAACCAGGGTGATCAATATGCGTTGGCTTGATTTCTTGCCGTAAGCCATGATCGGGCGGCGGTCAGGTCTTGGCTGGGGCGGTTGGTTCCGTCTTCACCTTGACTTCGAGATAAAGGTCACGCAATTGCCGCGGGGAAACTCGGGACGGCGAATCCGTCATCAGGCAGGTCCCTTTCGCCGTCTTGGGAAAAGCGATGACGTCGCGGATGCTCGCCGTGCCGCAGAGAATCGCGATGAGCCGGTCAAAGCCGAGCGCGATGCCGCCATGCGGCGGCGCGCCGTATTTGAAGGCGTCGAGCATATAGCCGAAGCGCAGCTTGGTTTCTTCCGGCGGAATGGCGAGCAGCTCCTCAAAAATGGTTTTCTGGACGTCGGGCTGATGAATGCGGATCGAGCCGCCGCCGAGTTCCACGCCGTTGACCACGACGTCATAGTGCTGGCCGCGGACTTTTTTCGGGTCGGTCTTGAGCAGCGGGATGTCTTCCGTAACGGGGGCGGTGAACGGATGATGGCTGGAATACCAGCGGTTCTGCTCGCGGTCAAAGCCGAGCAGGGGGAATTCGATGACCCAAAGAAAATTGAACTGATTGGCGGGGATCGTCAGCTTGCCCTGCGACTTCAAAACCTCGGCGCAATAAAGCCGGATCTTGCCGAGGATTTCGCAGGCGTTCAGCCATTGATCGGCGGCGAAAAGAATCAAATCGCCTTCCTGGATCGCCAGTTTCGACGTGAGCGCGGCTTTTTCCGCGTCGCTAAAGAATTTCACGATGGGCGATTTCCATTCGCCGTTTTCCACCTTGATGAAGGCGAGGCCTTTCGCGCCGAAGCTTTTGGCGTATTCGGTCATGGTCTCGATCTGGCCCTGCGTGGCCCCGGCCAGGCCTTTGGCGTTGAGCGCCTTCACGACGCCGCCGTTGGCGATGGTGCCGCTGAAAACCTTGAACGTGCTCGCGCGGAAATCTTCCGTCATGTCCACCAGCTCCATGGCGAAGCGGGTGTCGGGCTTGTCGATGCCGTAGCGGTTCAGCGCCTCCTCGAAGCTGATGCGCTTGAACGGGGTCGGCACGTCCAGGTTCAGCGCCGTTTTCCAGACGCGCTTGAGCAGGCCCTCGATGAGCGCGTAGATGTCTTCCCGGTCGATGAAACTCATCTCGATGTCCACCTGGGTGAACTCCGGCTGGCGGTCGGCGCGCAAATCCTCGTCGCGGTAGCAGCGGGCGAGCTGGAAATATTTTTCCACGCCGGCCACCATGAGGATCTGTTTGAACTGCTGGGGCGACTGCGGCAGCGCATAGAAGGTGCCGGGCTCGCGCCGGTTCGGCACGAGAAATTCCCGCGCGCCTTCGGGCGTGGATTTGAACAGCGTGGGCGTCTCGACTTCGAGGAAGCCCTGTTCATCCATGTAGCTGCGCGTGGCGATGGCGACTTTGCTGCGCACTTTGAGGTTGCGCGCCATTTCGGGGCGCCGCAAGTCGAGGTAGCGGTATTGCAGGCGCAATTCCTCGTTCACCTTGTTGGCGACTTCGGGATCGTCCACGGGAAAGGGCAGGACTTCGGCCATGTTCAGGACTTCGAGCGCGGTGACGCCGACCTCGACTTCGCCGGTGGGAATTTTGGAATTGCTGGTGCCGGCGGGACGCTGGCGGACCTTGCCGGCGATGCTCACGACGCATTCGCTCCGGAGCGCGGCGGCCTGCGTAAACAGTTCCGGGGGCAAGTCGGACGGATCAAAAACCGTCTGGGTGCGGCCTTCACGGTCGCGGATGTCGATGAAGATGAGGCCGCCGAGGTCGCGGCGGGAATGGACCCAGCCGGAGAGGGTAACGGCCTGTCCGATGTGCGCCGGGCGCAGTTCGTTGCAATGATGCGTGCGTTTCATGTCAAATTCGTAGCCGCGGCTCGCGAGCGCGCGGAAATGGTTTTGAAAACCGCCGCCCGCGCTTTCATAAACGCGGCGACGGCAAAAAGTGAACGCAGATTGTGGCTGTGAAAGCGCCAGATTTCAAAGAGAAAGTTCCGGCGCTCGGGACGGGCCGCCGGTCAACCGGGTTTCCCGCCGGTCGCGCGCCGCTTTTCCTTTTCCGGTTCGAATTTGTCAATCTGCACCGGAATGACAAACGGGTTGGACAAGGTCTTCACCCGCGCGAACCCCACGTCCTGCGCGCGGATGATGGATTCCGCGAAATCGCCGAAGTCGTAATACTTCGCCAGCTCGCTGATTTCGTTCTGATTGTTGAGGTGCGAGACGATGATGTTCTCGGTGTTGGCGAGAATGTTCGGATGAATGCTGGAAACTTCCTGGGTGGCGTAGACGATGGCGATGCGGCCCTTGGCGCCTTCCTTGGCGATGGTTGGCCAGATTTCCGTGAGCGCCTCGTGGCGGCCGATGATATTGTGCGCCTCCTCGACGTAAATCACGATGTGCGGCGGATGTTGGCCGGCGTTGAAGGTCGCCATTGAACTGCGGAAGACGTGGCGCGCAATGCGTTTGCTCAAACGCTCGCGCTGAACCGGATCGCCGACGGACAGGTCGAGAATGACGATTTTCCCGGCGGCCAGGTGCTGGTAAATCTCATCGCAGACGTCGGTGCGGCGGTTCGGCGCGTGATAATCTTTGTACGGCTGGAGCAGCCGGAAGCCGGGGATGTAGCCGCCCTGGTCGTTTTTCTGGAGCAGCAGATTCATCAGCACATTGGTGTCCGGCTCGATCCACGAGCCGCCGGTGCTGGTGATGAGTTCATCCTGGATCTGGCGCGCGAGATAAAACCACTCGTAAGCCTGCGGCGCGGTCAAGCCGTTCGCCGGGTCCACGGACGGGTTCACCTTGTTGCGGATGCCGGGGTTGACCTCGAACGTGATCTTGAAATCCGGCGGCAGCTCGTAGCCGGCCCGCGCCAGCAGGGCTTGGTACGCGCCCAGCTTGAGCTGGTGCATGGCCGTCTGCCGCTGGAATTCGTAGTCGCTGCTGCATTCCTCCTTGTTCGGCGGCACAAAATCCATGCTCAAGAACGCCTCCAGATCGGCGGAGCGCGCCAGTTTGCTCGCCTCCAGCAGTCCGCGCAAGGTGCTGTGGCCTTCCGCAATCTGCTGAAAAAAATTATTCAGGATCAACTCGAATCCCGGTGTCGGCATCATCCGGTAACGCACCGTGTCGCCCGGAAACACCTCGGCGATGGAACCCTTGTCCTGCTGGTTGGCGTTGGCGTATTCGCCGTTCAGGTCGTAGATGATCTGGCCGATCTTCAGTTTGAAATCATCGCTCGTGTGCTTCACCACCGAGACCAGTTTTTTAACCGTGTTGGATTTGCCCGTGCGGGTCATGCCGAACACCGCCGTGCGCCGCGCCAGAAAATCCACGGCGTTCAAATGGAACACCGCCCGCTCTGCGCGTTCGCCGCGGTGGAGCCGCTCGGTGGACGCGTAGCGCACCGTGCCGATGGGAAAACGCGGCAGCGCGCCCTTCAATCCCAGCCGCCGCGCCTCTTCCTCCGCGGCCGCAATGCGCGCCGGACTCAAGTAATTCACAATCGCCTCCAGCGCCGCGCCCTCGGGCCGGTAGACCGCCAGCCCCGCCGCCTGCGCGAAATTCTCCAGGTCGCTGCCCAGCCGCAACCGGGCGTCCTGCAGATAAAACGTCCCCAGCAACCGGCATTGCAGCAGGCCGAATTGAAATTCCGCCACCGTCAGTTCCCCGCCGGAGGCGGGCGAACGGCCCTTGAGTTTTTCCAGCTTGGCCTGCAATTCCCCATCCGCCGGCGTTTCGGCGGCGCCGGACACGCGCAGCAATAAAATTTCCTCCGGCGCCTGGCCTTCCACCGCCGCGAGCAGGAAGCAATTATGGGGCACGCCCTTGGCTTGCGCCTTCCAGACATCGCTCGTCAGCACCAGCGCGTGTTGGTAATCGACGGCGCCGAGCCAGCCGACAAATTGCGCCGGCTGGATCAGCCGCGCCAGCGGATCCGGCGACGAGGTTGGGGCGGGGTTGGACATGGAATTTTCAAACGGCGCATTTCATTCGAACAACCAAAACTGCACCAGGCCGTGAGCTTGACGCCAAGTGCCGCCGGATTCAAAGCAAAAAATAAATCAACCGGTCATTTTTCATTCCGGCAAGGCGATGCGCCAGGTATTGGTCGGGTCGCCGGAATTTTGCAGCAAACTGTGCAGGACGGGATTCGAAGCCGTTTGCACACTGCCGTCGGCCAGGCCGACGTTGCCCTTGTTGTTGTGGATGGCGCTGGTCCAGCTCGCCGGGCCGCCGGGAACGAGCTTGAGAATCCCGTTTTCCGGTTCGGTGCCGCCGGTGATATTGCGGTCGCCGTCCAGAAACCGCTGCGGATCGCTTTCATTCGCATCCAGATCTACGAAGTAGCTGACGTTCTGATTTTTCATCTGGTCGAAACTGGCGGCGGCAATGCGATCGTCAGCGGGACAAATCAGTATTCTTGGATTAAATAACTGGGTCGACATGACTTGAAAATGCCGGTAAGTGTCCGCCCCGGTTTCATATTCTTTGCTGCCGCCACTGGCCCTCGGCACATCCATCGGCAACTTATCTCCGTTGTCGCCTTCCCAAAGGCGGAAGGACAGGCCGATTTGTTTCAAGTTATTGACACATTGGATCTGCCTGGACCTAGTATGGGCCCCGGTCAGCGCGGGTAACAGCATGGCCGCCAAAATAGCCAGCACGGCTACGATGACGAGGAGGGCGACGAGGGTGAAACCTTTTTGAGTGAAACGCCGGGAGGTGGATTTCATGTGGCCACTATGAACCGGCTCCGGCCGATTTCAAGCCATTCTTTGCCGGCATCAGGCCGGCGCTTCGATTTGGGGAATGTTGTTTTTCGCTTTACCTTTTCCGGGAAACTGGTTGCATTTCCTTCGTCCCGGGCAATTCCACTAAATGGCAACCAATCATCTCATCATGAAAAAAAATCCCCTGTTCCGTTCCCTCCCGGCGGTCGCCTTAGGCGGCCTGCTGGCCACCCTCAACTTCACCGGCGGAAAGATAGCAGCCGCGCCCGCCGCGCCCGCCCCCGACCCGGCGGCCAAGACCAGCTTTACCGAGGTCACCGCGCAGCTTGATCCGGGCGGCAACTTCTTCCTCTATCTCGGCACTGCGCAATGGCTCGAGCATCTCTCCACCAAGGTGGAAAAGTTGCGGAACACCTTCGCCGCCATGCCGGATCTTACCCCGGACAATGCCACCAACATCAATCTGGCTTTTGACGCCGTCCACCATTTGATCTTGGACTGCGGCGTCCAGGACATCACCGGCATGGGCATGAGTTCGGTGGAGATCGAGAAGGGACTTTTCCGCAACAAAGCCTTCCTGCATCATTATCCCGGCAACGGCACCGGCTTCCTGTGGAAACTCGCCGGCCCCGAACCGCACGCGCTCACCGGCCTCGACCTCCTGCCGGCCAATACCGCGCTCGCCATTTTTTCGGATTTCGACCTGCCGTTGCTGTGGACCGTGGCGCAGTCGGAAGTCGCCAAATCCGGTTTTCCGCAGGCGCAGGCGTTTCTCCAAACCCTGCCGGCCCAGTTTGAGCAGCAGACCCAGTTGAAGTGGGATGCCGTCCTCAAATCCGTGGGCGGTGAATTCGGCCTGGTCCTCACGCTCAACGAATCCAACAACATTCCCATTCCGGTACCCGGCGTGGCGATGGTTATTCCCGAACCCGGCCTGCTGCTCGTTCTCAAGGTCAACGACGACATCATCTTTGATCGCCTTGACCAATTGCTGAAATCCAATCCGGGCATCATCAGCGTGGACCAGGCCAATCTCAAAATGCGGACCATGCCGGCGCCGCTGCCTTTCCTGGACTCGCTGCGCCCGACCACCGCCAGCAGCGGCGGATACCTCTTGATCTCCACCTCCGACGCGCTGGTCAACGAGGCTCTCGCCGTGAAAAGCGGCAAGTCGCCCGGTCTCAAAGGCAGCGCCGAATTCAAGCGCCTTTCGCAGAACATCCCTGACCGGGGCAACCAGTTCACCTACATGAGCGAACGTTTCGGGCGCGTCCTCTTTCAAGTCCAGCAGCAGATGATGAACACCCAGCTGCACCTTGGCGCGGGGGCGCAAACGCAGTGGCTGCAAGGCCTGATGCGCACCCGGCCGGAATTCGCCTATGCCGTTGGTGTCAACACCCCGCAAGGCCTGCTGACAGTCGGCAACGGTAGCCAGAGCTACGCCAATCTGGTGTTGCTCCCCGCCATGATCGTGCCCGGCATGCTCGCCGCCATCGCCGTGCCCAATTTCGTCCAGGCCAAAACTGTCTCGCAGCAAAATAGTTGCATCAACAACCTTCGCCAGCTTGACGCCGCCAAAAACCAGTGGGCCCTGGAAAATGCCAAGAAACCCACCGACGTGCCCACCAAGCAAGACTTGCTGCCTTATCTCCGGGCCTGGCCGGTCTGCCCGCAGGGCGGCGTCTACACCCTCGGACCATTGTCGGAGACGCCCAAGTGCAGCTTCCCCGGCCATCAACTGCCGCAGTGAGCCGCTATCATCTATTTCTTATTTCCTAATCTGTTTCCCGGTGGCCTTCGGCGACGAAGGCCACTTTTTTTTATTCCGCGGCCGGAACGGCGCGATCATGGATTGACGTTTCCGGCGTTTGGCCGGATGCTTAGGGCATTCGTTTTATGAAGGTCTGGAACTCCCTATCAACCCGCCAGCAGAGGCTCTTGGTCTGGTCCCTCGGCCTGTTACTTTTTTACACGGTTCTCGGTTTTCTGATCTTGCCCCCGATTGTCCGCCATCTCGCCGTTAAACAGTTGTCCGTGCAGCTTGCTCGTGACGTTTCCATTGCCCGGGTGAAGGTGAATCCGTTTGTGCTGTCCGCCACCGTGGACGGCCTGCTCATCAAAGACCCGGACGGTCAGCCGCTGGTCTCGTGGGACGAGGTGTATGTGAACTTCCAGTTGTCGTCGTTTTTCGGCAAGGCCTGGGTGTTCAAGGAGATCAGCGCCACCAAGCCGTTCGTCCGCGTGCAGATGAACCCGGGCGGCACGTTCAATTTCACCGACCTCATCACGAAATTTTCCACCAACGCTGCCCCGGCCAAAACTGAATCCCGGCCGCTGGCGCTGCACGTGGAGCGGTTGCGCATCACCGGCGCGGTGGCGGCCTATGCGGACTTCTCGTCGCGCGAACCCTTCAAGCGCAAGCTCGGTCCGCTGGACCTCACGCTGGACAATTTCCAGACCGATCCGGACAACAAAAACCCCTACGCCTTTACCGGCACCACGGACGCGGGCGAAATGATTTCCTGGAGCGGATTTTTCTACCTCTCGCCCCTGCGCTCGGAGGGCGAATTGAAACTGTTCAACTTTGCGCTGAACAAATACGCGCCGCTGTATCAGGATTTCGTGAGGTTTGAAATCCGCGGCGGCACCATCGCGCTGGACGTCAATTACCGCTTCGAACTCGACGCTTCCAACCGCGTCGCCGCCGTCCATGACAGTGCTTTCGGCCTGCGCGATTTCAAGCTTGGCGCGCCCGGCGACACCAATAACCTCGCCGAACTGCCCGTGCTCTCCGTCACCGGTTTGAGCGCGGATATGCAAAAGCACGCGGCCACGATCAACGCCATCACCGCCGATGGCGCCCGGCTGTTTCTGAACCGCGACCAATCTGCCGCCATCAACGTCGTTGAACTGGCCAAACCTTCCGTGCCGGACGCCGCCGCCGCCGACGGAATTTTGCTGTTGCTCCGCTCCGTCACCAACGCCGTGACGCTGCTGCTCGACAGCACCAACCACTGGCTCGGGGCAATCAATGCCGTGGATGTGACCAACTGCGCGGTGCATCTCGAAGATCGCGTCAACTCGCGCCCGGCCCGGCTCGACCTGACCGGCATCGCGTTCTCGGCTAAAAATATTTCCAACCTGCCCGGCACCAATCTCACCGCCAGCCTGTCTCTCTGCTGGAACACCAACGGTTCTATCCGGACCGCGCTCAGCGCCACGTTGCTGCCGCCGACGGCGGAGGTCCGGATCGACTTGGACCGGCTTGACCTCGGCACGCTCGATCCCTATCTGGAGCCGAAAGTGAGCCTTTTCATCCTCGGCAGCGAGCTGGGCTTGCACGGTCAGGTCAATCTGGCTACGCCGAAGGACGCGCTGCCTGAGGTGACGTTCCATGGCGATGCGAACCTGGACAATTTTCGCACGGTGGACGGCGTGATGGGTGAGGATTTATTGAAATGGGATTCGCTCCGTTTCGATGGCATTGACGCGAACCTGAACCCGCCATCGGTTGCCATCCGGGAAATTGACCTGGAAAACGCCTATGCGCGGCTCGTCATCGAGACGAACCACACCATCAACCTGCTCAACGCGCTGCGTTTGACAAATACCAACGCCCCGGCGACGAACGATATTAAAGTTGCCGTCGCCGCGCCGAAAACCGCCGCCACCAATGCGGCGCTGCCGCAGATCAGCATTGGCGCGGTGGTCATCACGAACACCGCCGTCAGTTTCAGCGACCGATCCATGCAGCCGACCGTGAATCTGGCGATTCAAGAGCTGAACGGCAGCATCACCGGGGTTTCCTCCGAACAACTTCATCACGCCGTCGTGGATTTGCACGCGAAGGTGGATGGCGTCGGCCCCGTGGCCATCACCGGCAACCTCAACCCCTTCAGCGGCACCCAGACGAACAACCTTCAGATATCCGTCCACGACGTCGATCTGACACCGGCCAGCCCCTATGCCGGCAAGTTCGCCGGCTACCAGATCGCCGAGGGAAAATTGAATCTCGATCTCGCCTACGAAATGGTCGGCCGGAAAATAAATTCCAAAAATGTCATCACGCTCGATCGGTTTACCTTCGGCGACCCGGTGGATAGTCCGGACGCCACGCATCTGCCGGTGCGGCTCGCCATCGCGCTCTTGAAGGATCGCGAGGGCAAAATCATCCTGGACGTGCCCATTCAAGGCAGCCTGGACGACCCGAAGTTCCGCATTGGCAAAGTCGTCGAGCGCGTCATCGTGAACATCCTGGAAAAAGTCGCCACGTCGCCGTTTTCGCTGCTGGGCGCGTTATTCGGCGGCGGCGGCGAGGAACTGGCGCAGCAGGATTTCCCGCCGGGCAGTGCGGAGCTGACGGCGGCGGACCGGCAGAAATTGGATTCGTTGCTGAAGGGGCTTTACGCGCGCCCGGCGTTGAACCTGGAGCTTGCCGGCAGCGTGGACCCGGACGGCGACCGTGAAGGATTGCAACGCGCCGCGCTCGACCGGCAGATCCGCACGCGGGTCTGGCTGAAACTCCGCCAGGCCGAGCAGGCCACCAACTCCGTGGCCGCGCTGGTTCTCACGCCGGACGAGCGCGCGAAATGGGTGAATAAGCTTTATGCCGAGGCCGTCGCCGCCGGCCGGATCACGCCCCAGCTCATCGCCGCCAATTCCAATCTCGTCGCCTACGCCGCGAAAGTGGTGCCGCGAAAAGTGATCCTCCAAACGGGTGCCGCCAAATTGGAAGCCGGCAATCATACGCTTACGAAATCCACTAACAATGTGGTCTATCAGACCAAGCTGATGCCGCCGCCCGACCCGACCGAGGCGGTTTTGCTTGCCACCTATCCCGCAAGCGATGCCGATCTGCAAACGCTGGCCGCCAGCCGCGCCGCGGCAGTGCAGGCTTATCTGTTGGCGGGTGGCAAGGTCGCACCGGCCCGGCTCTTCCTCAAGCAGGGCGAACTGCGCCGCAATGGCAGCCGGGTGTTCTTATCGTTTCGTTGAAATACATCTATTAACGATTCCATTAATATAAAAGACTCTCCCTGCCGGATTGGGCCAGATTGCCGGAATGGCCCGTGGATATTGCATGTTCCAACAGTTTTACGTGGTGGGTTGTTGAGCCGCCGGAAACCGGTCAGGTCGGTCAGGCCGCCGGTTGGGGCCGGGATGGTCGGGCACGGTGCGCCGTCTTGCGTTTTCCTCAGTCGTGGCGCAGCTTTGAGGCAGTAGTCCCAATACTCATGAACGACGCCGTTAAATGGCAGGGTGCAACTGTCGAGGTTCAGGCCCGGCTTGTGCCGTGTTTCCTGTGGAGCACCGCGTCTATCGAGGTGTTTTTGGGTGGGCGGCCCATCTTGTCCACGGGGGGTCAATTTAATTTCACCGGCTCCCATTCCGTGAAGTTCAGTCACGCCGGTGCCACGCACACAGCGGAACTGAGCTGGGGCACGAGTGGTTTGAGATATTCATTTCCTTACCAGCTTCGGATTGACGGGATTCAGGTCAGTGCCTCACGGGCGCATATCCGTAACTGGCAGATTGGGGTCATCGCTTGGCTGATAATCACGGGCGTGATGGTGATGATTTTAAAGTCGGTTTTTAAATCACGGGGTTGATGTTTTTTAATGATGTTGTGGATTCTGGATGAAAAAATTAAAAATTGGCAAGGTGTGGGCGATTAGAAAACCACAGCAACACAATCATTCCCACAACCGCGAACCCAGCCAGAACTATGAGGGTGATTCGCAGCTGATGTTTTCGGGGTAATTGACGTTTGGTGTGCCGGTGCTTCCGCCGCATGACCAGAAGCTAGGGACGGAATCGGAATCGCACAATCAAAATGGAGTCGCTGGCCGATCATTGAACCGGAACCAGCCGGACAGGCACGGTGGGTCTGGTTTCCCGTTGACAGCACCATCCAGCTCGGCTGACTGTGGTTCATGGACAACGACGAGCCGCCGCCTGAGTCGCCAGGCTCTGAAATTCACTACTGATTTGATTTAACGTAGGAGCCGACGTGAGGAGGCTCTGACTTTTGCTTTCCTCCCTCTCCGCCCTTGGTGGCAGGTCCAACTTGGACAAAGGGTTGGGGTGCGGTGCCACCGAAGATAGTCCACCAATAGGAAACACCCCGGCATTTTCACGACCCCCTTTGTTTTAACGTAGGAGCCGACGTGAGGAGGCTCAAATCCAAACCTGCATTCGGTCTAGCAAAAAGACACTGATCGCAAATTGCTTTTCCTGCGGGCTCATTTACTTGACGCTGCGCGGGTAAGCTGAAGCTATACCTTGCACTCATTGTCAGCTCATCATTTTGTTGCCTCAATGGCTAGAAAGCTACCGTCATCCCCTCCTCGCTCGGTGTCGTTATAATAATGCGTGATAATTCCTTGATAGACATTTGTGCTAACAGTCCAGGGAGAAGGGCCGCCATACCAAACGCTCGGATACTCTGTCGGTTCGTTGGTAAAAGTGAGCTTTCCAACAGATGTGTATCCGGAAAATCTAATCAATATATTTCCGCTATAAACTCCTGACTCCTCCCGAAAACCTACAAGGATATTATTCCACTTGGTAGGAGGATTCATGCCCATTGAAAATTTAACCACTCTGGTGTTGTCTGGCTTCACAACCACCACTTGGATTTTCTTGCATGGCTCATTGAATGGGGCAGCACCCCTCCAAACATGAAAACCCTGGAGTTGTGCCAATTCCTCGGCGCTAAGGGGACTTGTCGGGTTCTCAGTTTTCGGTTCTTTCTGTATTTGCTTATAGCCTGAGAAAAAAGTCGCCAGAGTGAACGCTGAAGCCAGTAATAATATTAAAATGATGCGTTTCATTTGTAAATAAACCGTGATTTCCCGTATGGTTTAATCCCCAAGAACGGCGTGTCTTTGGCATGTTTTCGTGATTCTCTTCCTTCCCATAATATTTGCAAGTCGATTTTCTAGCCCCTCCCGCCTCCTAGAAATACTGATAGGAAATTGCTTTTCATTCTGCTCATTTACTTGACGCTCCGCAGGTGTGCGACCAAGTTAATTGTGAGACCAACATTTGGTAAAAGTGGTTGACACATTTGGTTTCTGGTTTTGACGGACGGTAATCAGACCCTGGCAGCGGAGCCAGGCTTCCACAGTG
>CAIQEI010000136.1 GCA_903870815.1 uncultured Verrucomicrobia subdivision 3 bacterium | reverse complement strand
GCCTCCCGCAGGATGCGAATCTTGTCTTCCGTCGTGTATCGTTTGCCTTTCATGCGTCTGGTCCTTTCTTGCGTCTCAGACTAACACATCAGGTGGCCCGAAAAAGTGAAGTCACGTCACGTTTGAAACCCGGGATTTTGCCGCGCGGATTTTAAGCCACATCCAACCGCAACCTGAATTTGCCTGAATGTCACACCAAATGGCTTGCAAAAAAAAATCGACGTTTAAGAATGGCGGCATGCCTGAAAGGGCGGATAGAAAATTCGCGGGCACAGGATTTCAACAAATGAATCCAGCGGGAACTTGACTATGAAAACCACATCGTTTCGCTATTTTTTCCTCCGCGCCCTCCTCGTCGCGGGCTTTTTTATTGCCCTCCTGCCCGCGTCGCTGCGCGCCGCCGGCCCGGGCGGCTTCGACACCGGCACCAATTACTTCTTTCCGCTCGATACCTGGTCGTTTTACGACTCTACCAACTGGACCAGCGATTACAATTATTCCCCCGTCTCCTTCACCAACCTCAATTTTGCCCAACTCGGCAACGGTCAATCCCTCGCAGTGGACACCAACGTCCCCGCCTGGCTGCTATTCAACGTCCTTGAAGATGACGGCACCACCAATCTCACCGTTGATGCCGGCACCGTCATGTTCTGGTTTGCGCCCGGTAGTTGGTCGAGCACGAATGCCGGCGGCACCGGCCCGGGCGAATGGGGCCGGCTGATCGAAGCTGGCGCCTACACCTCTGATTCCAGCTACGGCTGGTGGAGCCTCTACGTGGATGATGTCGGCCAAAACATTTATTTTTCAGCGCAGACCAACGACCTTTCCGGCAACTTCACCAACTACCTCACCGTCCCCATTTCATGGACCACCAATTATTTTCACTTCGTGGCCCTGACGTATTCGCCCACGAACACCACCCTTTATTTTGACGGCGTGCTGGCCACCAACGGCCCTGGCGTGAGCATTTTCCCCGGACCGGACGTGCTGGCGGACGGGTTTTGCATCGGCAGCGACTACTCCGGCGAATGGCAGTCGCATGGATTATTCAACACCGTCGCGACCTACAACGTCCCCCTGGACGCCGCCAGCATCCAGCAAATCTACAGCTCGCAACTTTTTTACTACCAGATCAGTCCCTGGAACACCGCCAGGTCCAACATCGCCTCCGCCCAATCCAACCCTTCAATCACCCCAACTCCGAATGTCATCACCGGTCAAGGAAACTTGCAGATTTTAGGGACGTCTTCCATTCAGATTTCCAGCACCAACTCGGTCTGGATCACCAATACCACAGCGGTGGTGGCCGGAAACGGAACGATGAACGTCACGTTTACAATTGAGGGCGGACAATCCGGATATTATTACGACGTGTTCGCCACCAGCGCCGAGAAAAACCCCATGACCAACGCGGTTTGGGCCTGGCAGGGTCAGGAACAGCATTGGAAAATATTGATGCTGACAAACATGCCCAGTTCGGCGGCCTTTTTGATTTTGGGAACGCCCCAGGATACGGATGGTGATGGATTGACGGATGCCTACGAAATGCTGGTTTCGCACACGGACCCAAACAATGCCTACTCCAATCTGGACGGGATGGTGGACGGCTGGGAAATTTTGCTGGGATTGAATCCTTTGAATAGCAATTTTACGTCGCCGAGTACGCGGGCAAATTACGGCTACACCCCCGCCGACTGGTTGAACGGCGTTTCGGGCGTCAGAAGCGGCTCGATTACCAACGACCCTGAGGGCAACGTGCAATCCGTTTCACAATAATTTGAAAACTAAAAAATGAAAACTCTGCGAATTTCCATTTTCGGTTTGCTGGCGACACTGGCTTTGACCGTCCACGCGCAAATAAGCGACCCAGGTTGGTTTCAGGGTACCGCCCCGATTCCCACGCCCGTTTCAATAGACGATTTCGTTCCGAACCAGTCACAATTTCACGCCAACGCGCTCATTCAACTGCCCTTGAACGTGCCGGGCGTGCCGATTGCCGAAACCAATTCGCCGCAGATTCAAGCTTTGGCGGACGGGTTGCAACACGACCCGCAACAAATCTTCAACTACGTTCACGACCACATCAAATTCGTGCTGTATTTTGGCGCGAAGAAAGGGGCGCAGCTAACCTTGCTGGAAAAGAGCGGCAATGATTTTGACCAGTGTGCCTTGCTCGTCGCCTTGTTGCAGGCGGCAGGTTACACGAATGCCCAGTATCAATTCGGCTGGCAGCAGATTCCTTACGACGATCCCTATGGTCTCGGTTACGACCTGCATCATTGGTGGCAGTTGAATTTGAACAACACAAATTGGACGAACACCTACAACTACCTTTTCGATTTGGCTTACAATCGCGGTTATCCCCAAGCCTACTACGGCGGGGACGGAAACTCGTTTTACATCCAACGCCTTTGGGTGGCGCTGACCGTTGGCGGAACAACCTATCAGCTTGACCCCGCTTTCAAAATCAGCGAACCCGTCGCCACCTTGTCCGGCTTTTCATTGACGAACGCAATGGGCGGTGCAGGCACGACCATCAGCAACGCGTTTTTGTCCGCCGCTGGCGGCACGGACAACGGCAACTATGCGCAAAGTTTAAGTGAATCATCCGTGCGGGTCAAACTCACCGGCTACACCACAAACCTATTGAGTTACCTGCAAAACAATGCGCCCAACGCCAGCGTGCAGCAGGTTGTGGGTGGCTGGCAAATCGTCGCCGCCTATGATCCGTTGGACTACTCGACTTACCCCACTTTCCCGACGCTCACTTTCAGCGGCCAGATGCCAATTCTAAGCTGGGCGTATCAGCCGACGAATTTGATGTCCACCTTGAAGGTTTCATTCGCGGGAACAAATTACCAGTGCTATATGCCGCAGTTACAAGGCCAGCGCCTGTCGCTGACTTTCGATAACACCGGCAACGCGCAGCTTTGGCTGGACGACGTGAATCTGGTTTCAAAAAGTGTCGGCACCAGCAGCGCCACAACCAACGTGACGATTGCCGTCACCCACCCTTTTGGCAACTGGAATACGACCAACAACACTTTTCTCTACAATCCGACGAATTTCGCCAACATGACGGTGACTAATTCCTATCAAAGCACCAACGCCACCTACGCGCTGCTTTATGCGTTCGAGCCGGATTGGGGCTGGTTGCAGCAGCGAGAAAACAAGCTGGACACCTATTTGCAACAAGGCATGACCAACGGCTCGCGGCAGGTGACGAGCGAGACCTTGAACGTCATGGGGCTGACTTGGATGCTGCAAACGGCGCAGGCCGGTTCCATGATGGCGTCGCAGCTTGGCATTTCGGAGCAGAACTTCCACCGCATCGGGCGCATGGCGCAGGAAACCGGACACGGTTACTACGTTGACGTTTATATGCAGCTAACCGGCGAATACCCCAGCGGCGGCGACGACACGGCGCACACCAAGCTGTCCAACAGCTATTTTGATTTGTGGTCGTTCTTCGCCAGCGCGTTTGAGCATGGGATCATTGAGCAGTTGCAAAATACCAACATCGTCGCGGCCTCGACGGTAAAAATGCTGCAAATCGCCAACACCAACGGACAGGCGGTTTATCTCGCCAGCAGCACCAACTGGGCGACCGCGTTCAATGTGCAAAGCCACTTGAGCGGCTACGATTCCACCACCTTGAATAACATCACCACCAAGTTCATCAACAATGGCTATTATGTGCTGCTGCCTCAAAACGGATCGAACCATGTTTCCAGCGTGTCGGGCAGTTGGGCGGGCTATGGTTACGAGGCGCGGCAGGCCGTCAACGGCATGGCGACTTTTTCGGCAATGATTATCGCGGGCGGCTATCACGGCGGCTACTCATCCGACCCGACGGCGGTGGTGGACACTTCCACGACGGATTCGACCGCCGTGAACAATCCGACATATTTTACCACCACGCCGATTTTCACGCCCGCGCCCTTGACGGCTGACCCGGTGGACACGGCCAACGACACTTTCCAGATTGAAAACGCGGATTTGTCGCTCGGCCAAGCCGAACCGCGCGGCATCACCGTTTCCCGCTATTACAACGGAACGCGCCGTTTCAGCAATCCGGCGGGCATGGCGGCGGGCTGGATTCACAATTACTCCGTTACCGCGAACAACATCGCCGCAGCGCAGGCCGGTTTGGGCGAGACGACGCCGGCACAGGCCGCGCCGATGCTCACGGCGACTGGAGCCGCGATTGCCTTGTATAACGGCGGCTATCCGAACGCAAAAAACTGGCTGACCACCGCTCTTATCGCGAAGTGGGGCGTTGACCAACTCACCAAAAACGGCGTGTCCGTCAATTTCGGCAAGGACAACATGCAGTTTGTCCAGCAGCCCAACGGCACTTTCACGCCGCCCGCCGGTTCCACCGCCACGCTGACGCAAAACGGTTCGTCTTACAGTCTGCTCATGCGGCACGGCAATAAATTCAATTTCAATTCCAATGGCTTGCTCACCAACATCGTTGACCAATACGGCCAGTCCTTGAACCTGACTTACAACGCGAGCAACTGGATTAGCACGGTGAAGGACTGGAAAAACCGCCAGTTCACTTTCAATTATTCCGGCACCCCTTCGCGGTTGGCTTCCGTTTCCGATGGCACGCGCTCGGTCAGCTATGGTTATTCCACCGCCTACAATTCGCAGGGCGACTTGACCACGTTCACCGACGCCGAAGGCAAAAGGAGCACCTACATCTACAACACCAACCACCAGATCACGGCCACGCTGGACGCGAAAAGTCAGTTGGTGGTGAGCAACCTTTACGACTCGCAGGGGCGCATCACGACGCAATACACCCAGGGTGACACCAACAAAATGTGGCGTATTTATTGGTCTGGTTGGCATACGGCGGAGATTGATCCGGGCGGCGGTTGGACGGATTATTTTTACGACGATGCGGGACGGTTGTTTGCCGTGCTCGACCCGATTGGCTATCAAACCAGCACTTACTATGACGGGCAAAATCACATCATTCAAACCGTCTCGCCGTTATCCGAAGTCCGGCGGTTTGTTTATGATGGCAACAACAATCTGGTTCAGACGATTGACCCGCTTGGCAACACCAATCAGTTTGTCTTTGACAGCCAAAATAATCTGATTCGTTCCGTTGACCCGCGCGGCAACCCGACCACCTTTGGCTACAACACCCAATTTTCGCCGACCGGCCAGACCAACGGTGCGGGCGATTGGATAAATTATGCCTACAACACCGACGGCACGCTGCACACCCGCGCCGATTCCGGCGGCACGACCACTCTCGGCTACGATTCTTACGGCCAGTTGAACAGCATCACCTACCCGAATAGTCTCGGCAGCGAAAGTTTCGTCAACAGTTCTTTCGGCGACATAACCAACCACACCGACGGGCGCGGTTTTGTCACGACCTTTGCCTACAACAACCGCCGTCAGTTGACCGATACCATCGCCCCGACCAACCTGACGGTGAAAGTCAGCTTCGATGCCGTGGGTAACGCCGCCAGCGCCACCGACCCGAGTGGCAATGTCAGCAGTAACACCTGGAGTGCCACCCGCCATTTGCTTTCGACGAAACTGCCAGCCACGACGCAGGGCGCGCCGGTGTTGACCAACATTTACGACAATCGGGATTGGCTTGTGAAAACGCTTGACCCATATCAGCAGCCGACTTTTTACACCAACGACGCCAACGGACGGCTGGTTTCCTTGACCGACCCGCTGCAACGGACAACGCGCTTCGGTTACGACGCGGACGGCCGGAAAATCGCCGCCACCAACGCCGCACAAGAAGTCACCGCCCAGACGTGGAACGCCAACGGCAATTTGCTTAAACTCACCGACGGTGCCGGCCATGTTTCCACCCGCGCCTACGATGCCACCGGGAATCAAATCATCCTCACCAACCGCAACGGCAAGAAATGGCAGTTCCAGTTTGACGGCGCCAACCGTCTGACCAACACCATCTCCCCGCTTGGCAACTCAACTTCGCTGGCCTTCAATCACCAGGGCCTGCCGTCATCAATGAAAGACGCCCTCAACCAGACCACATCCCTTGCTTACGATGGGAAAGCGCGGCTAACGAATCGCTCCGACAGTGTCGGCACCACGGCCTACGGTTACGACCCAAACGGCAACCAGACAAGCGTTGTCGAAAACAGCAGCACAAATACCTGGACGTATGACGCCTACAACCGCATTTCGAGCTACCGCGACACTTCCGGCAACCTGATTCAATACGGTTACGACGCCAACGGCAACGTGACCAACTTGGTTTATCCCGGCGGCAAAAATGTCTTTTACGCCTTTGACAGCTTGAACCGGTTGACCAGCGTGACCGACTGGTCCGGTCGGAAGAGCAGCATCACCTACGACCTTGCCAGCCACATCACCGGCATCACCCGCCCGAACGGTTCGTACCGCACAATTACCTACGACGCTGCCGGACAGGCCACCAATATTATCGAACAGATGTCCAACAGCCTGCCAATTTGCATCTTTAAATATAATTGGGCAAACTCCGGCAACATGGCTTGGGAATTTGCCGCGCCATTACCGCACCCGGCCTCGGTGCCGACCCGGACGATGACGTATGACGATGACAACCGGCTGACGAACGTGGATGGCAACAGTGTTTCGGTGGATTCAGACGGCAACCTAACCAGCGGCCCGCTGACGAACGACACGTCTGCGGCCTATGCCTACGATGCCCGCAACCGACTGCTGAATGCCGGCGGCGTCACCAACATTTACGACGCCATCAACAACCGCATCGGCCAGAACTTCGGCACGAATTCCACGATCTTCGTGGTGAATCCAAATTCCAAGCTTCCGCAAGTCTTGATGCGAATCAAAAACGGCGTGACGAATTATTACATTTACGGTGCGGGCCTGCTTTATCAGATCACCGAGACAGCGACCGCAACCAACACGCTGACGTATCACTTTGACTTTCGTGGCTCCACGATTGCCCTTTCCGCCGACAACGGCTTGGTCACCGACCGGATAGAATACAGCGCCTACGGCCTGATCACCTACCACGTCGGCACCAACGACACCCCGTTCTTGTTCAACGGCCGCTACGGCGTCCAAACCGACCCCAACGGCCTGCTTTACATGCGGGCGCGTTATTACAATCCTTACCTCTGCCGGTTCATCAGCGCCGATCCCACTGGGTTTGCTGGCGGCTTAAATTGGTTTGCCTACGCGAATGGGAACCCCGTCAGCTATCTCGATCCGTTTGGGCTTGGTGCCGTTGGCGAGAATACCAGCAGTTCGTGGCTGTCGCTGACGGGCAATGGGCTGAACAACACTGTTTCGGCCATCGGGCAATCAATGGGGCAAGGACTTTACGACGCCACGCATTTAACGTGGTCGCAGGATCAATACAACCAGATTTACGACCAGATGTATTCCACGGCCCCGCCCGCCAATCCAGCCGCCACGCCGTATGTGGTCGGCGCGCTCGGGGTGTCGGCAGCGGCAACCACTGTTGCAACTTGGGCGCTAAGTAGTGAAGTGCTCGCGTCGCAAGGCAACTTCACTTTGTCGCAAAGCGTCGTGAACCAAACAGTCGGAACTGGGCAACGAACATGGTCGGAAATCGCAGTAAGAGATGCCATTAGTAATGGCCCAAGACTTTCAAACCTTGGCGGGAACACACCAATATGGAACAGCATTTCCACCTTCCAATATCCGGTTGGAAACGGTGAGGTCATAATGAACTGGATGACCAGAACAATTATCCACTACCAACCCTACTGACGATCCATGCGCCAAGAACTCATAGACCAGCTCACGCGCTTTCTTCAAGGCACAATCTCTGCCGCTGAATTGCAGTCACAGTTAATCGGAGCGCTTAAAAAAGACCTTAAGAAAAGTCTTTCGGCGAACGAGGCAAAAATGCTGAACGATTTTTTCGCGTGGTATCTGGATATGTATGACGCGAAGCGGCCACCACGCGCAGGCATCCTGGGCAGAATCCAAGACCGCTACGCCCAACTTTTGCATGGTGAGTATCGCGTCAGCGAAGCGGACGTAAGACGAAAAGCCGAGGAGCTTCGCAAATTGCTGCTGGGTTGATAACCGTTGCAACTTCCCCCTTTCGCTGGAGCGTGGCGGCATGACGGCTGCGGAATGAAGGCCAGCCGTGATGCCGTCACGCCCCAGCTCCGCCCCCAGGACAAAGTGAGTCTGCCCGTGGCGTCGGAAAGGGGTCACCCATTAGCGTGAGCGGTTCTTTATCTTGTACACTCCCTGCCATGTTTTTGAGGCATGACTCCCAGAATCTCGTGCGGAATACGGAGGCAGATAATCGAATGCCGCCCGCATCGGCAAAATTACCACAAGCCCCGGCCGAGGCCGCTCCACCCGAAAATTGCCCTTCGGATTTTCGTCCCGTCCAGGCACCCGGCAGGCTCCAATTGGCAGGCAGCGACTGTCAGTAAAAGTGCAAGTGAAGGCACAGGCAATTGGCCGAAAAATCTGGCGAATTCACCCAAATTATCTTTAGTTTCACCAGCAATCTGCTAGAATCCCTTCGTCTGAAGCAGTGCGACAGATCGTGTTCATCCGTGGTTGAACTGCATGGAACCGGCTAAAAACAAACCGCCGGCACAAGCGCTTGTACCGGCGGTGAGGAGTTGCGTCGGCCTGGCCTTTCCGCCCGCCACAAAACATTCGCCAATGATTCCAGTCCGCCGAAAGCTGCGGAGCAGCGCACGCCAGTAGCCCACAGCGCGAGCTGTGGGTAAATGCACCCAACGGAAAAAGCTCCGGCAGGAGCGACAGAAAAATCCACCCTCACAAGACATTTCTTCCGCCCCGTCCGGGGCTTGAATCATTATGACAACCAAACCCACGGTTTCACCGTGGGCTGCAATCTTACGCCACTCCGTGGCTGCCATAGCCCCGGCGCCGGCCCCGCGTAAACCATCGTCCAATGCCCGCCCATCCCCCAAAGACAACGACGATTTCCCCGTGGGAAAACCGGTTTTCCTCGTGGGCAAACGCAATTTCCCGGCGGGCAAACGTGATTTCCCCGAGGGCAAGAGCCTTTTCCCCGTGGGCAAACGCGTTTTCCCCAAGGGCAAAAGCCTTTTCCCCGTGGGCAAACGTGTTTTCCTCGGGGGCAAGAGCGATTTCCCCGGGGGCAAAACCTTTTTCCCGGCGGGCAAACGCGTTTTCCCCGTGGGAAAATGCAATTTCCCCGGGGGAAAACGTGATTTCCCTCGCATTTGAACAGTCAAAATCCGTGTAAACTGCTTGAATTTCACTATTTTAGCCCAAAAACTGCCGTCCGTGGTCAAAAACGACAGTTTTATAGCCGGGGCACCGCTCTGGACGAATGGCGATGGCACCTTGTTTGCGCTTAGGAAAGCGGTGGAGGGCCAACGCAATCCAAGACGCTGGCGCGCCCGCCGATGGCCGCCGAAAGGTGCGAAGCTTTTTGGACTGCGCCGGCAGAGCGGGAGCGGCGACGGCGCTTTCGGGCGGACGAGAAGCATTCGGGATGCGAATAATTTGCCGCACCTGACGGCGCTGAAGAAAGACGTGGCTGGCAATCCCCTGCCATCCTCAATCATCCATCTTTCATCCTCGTTTCGCCGGTCCCCTGGCGAAACCTGGTTCGATATTTTAAAATCCCAAATTTTGCATGGTTTATGAGCTAAATAGTTATGGACAAATGGGAATTGGCAAAATAAAGTCAAAATCATGGGAAAAATCGCACCGCACAGTGCGATAGAAGAACAAAGTTAGGCCACTAGGCATGAGAGCGCTATGATTACATTTGGCAACACCTCGATTGAGATCAGCCTAATTTCTGTATTTGCGGCACTTTTGACTCTTAAGTTACTTCCTGTTGTTGCTGCCGTTTGGTTTTCTGTTCAGGGGTTTAGAGTGCATTGGGGTTGGGGAGTCGCAAATCTATTGATACCAGTTGCCTTCATCCCATTTTACATTCTTCATCCCAAAGTGTCCAAAAGGCCATTGATACTTATCGGAATCTGGTTAGGCGTGTTCTTGACTATTTTGATATGTGCAAGGCATGGAAGTTCGTCTCGCCCAAGAGTCGAAGATGCACCGACTTTATCAGCATCAATTACAAATGCCGTGCTACATCTGAAGCTTGCATCTTTTAATGAGACCTCGCGGACGGGTGTCAAGGTTTCCGGCATCCTAAGCCGGGAAGACCCAATTATGCCAGGCGGGCATTTTAACGGTCGTAATGATGATGAGCGGTTGATAGACATCCGGGCTGATGGATTTGTGGTAAGGTTCACGGATCGTGTCGATGGCGAGATGAGGACGAATCTTGTTTTATTCCCTTATGGCCAGACCACTGAAACAAACTTTATGGCATGGAGCATTGTTGGAGACTATAGTGGCAAATTGGAATCGTGGCCTAACCAATCGCCGGAACCAACCGCCGATAAAGCTTTCCATTGGTTGACAACCAACGGGCTCGCTGCACCACCGTTCGGCGGCGGTTCAGCTTTGGAGCGTTAGCCTGCTTGCGCCTTAGATATGAGCATTGCACCAGAGCCGATTCTCCGAGCGGGCAACGACACAGTTTCGTGGGCTTGCATCTTCTGCCGGAATCAGACTCTCGGCAGCACTGTGCCCGCCAAGATGATCAACGACTTGATGGAGGCGATTCACGATGTTCCGCGGATGTTGGTTGATTGGGAGCGCCACGATTTGGCCGATGTTCGGATGCAGCTCGCCGGTCTTACGGCTTCACGCTGGCCGGGCGCACCAGATTTGGTTTTGCATTTTGACCGGAGATTGAAAGAGTATGGTTACGATGAAAAAGCAGGTGACCGGCTTCACTTTTCTGATCCAGTCCATGAGTTAGTCCTGGGACATGGTTGAGTTTATGTTTTTGTTTGTTCTTTGTCCATCCCCTGCATAGGGAGGGCGAAGCCCGACCGGAG
>CAIQEI010000135.1 GCA_903870815.1 uncultured Verrucomicrobia subdivision 3 bacterium | reverse complement strand
TTTGAATTCAAAGGCGGACGCACGAGTTGAGCGCCGCCGGAAATATTTACAAAATGAAATCAGTCGCATTAAAAGCCTATCCGCGTTCGCAGGTGCAGCGCGCCGAAGTCACCAAGCTCCGCGCTGCCGGCCGCGTGCCCGCCACCATTTATGGTCGTCAGGCCGCACCGCAGAATATTGAGGTCATCTCGAAGGAGATCGCCGATCTGCTGAACCACTCCGTTTCCGAAAACCTGCTGGTGGATCTCACGGTCGAGAAGGACGCCCGCTCCAAGCGCCTCGCGCTGGTGCAGGAAGTTCAGCACCATCCCTTGAGCGGCAAGGTGCTCCATGTTGACTTTCATGAGGTCGCCGAGAGCGAGCAGGTCACCATCTTTGTCCCCGTCGAGACGGTCGGCGAGGCTGCTGGCGTCAAGACCGGCGGCGGGACGCTGGAACACGTCATGTTCAAGCTCAAGGTGCGCTGCCTGCCGAAAGATTTGCCCGAACAGATCGTCTTGGACGTGAGCGCGCTGGAAATCGGCAAGTCGATCCATCTCGGTGAGATTGTTGCCCCTCCGGGCGTGGAAATTTTGGGCGAGAAGTCCCGCACCGTCGTGGCCGTGGCCGCGCCGCGCGCCGAGGAAGAAGTTGCTGCCACCGCCGCTGCCCCGGCGGCTGGCGACGTCGAAATGACGAAGGAGAAAAAGGAAGACGGGACCGAAGGGGCCGCGCCGGCCGGCAAAGCTGGCGAAAAAGCTCCGGCCAAGGGCGATGCGAAAGCCGCCGCTGCCGGCGACAAAAAAGCCGAAGCCAAGCCGGAAGCGAAGTCCGAGGCCAAGAAGAAGTAATTTACGCGGCGAAAGCCGCCCCCGCCGCGCATGGAGCCGATGCACCTTATCGTGGGGCTGGGCAATCCCGGCGCGGAATACGCGAAGACCCGTCACAACGCCGGCTTCTTGCTTGTCGAAAGACTGGCGGAATTATGGCGGGCGGGCTGGACGAAGGAACGCAAGTTCACCGCCCGCGTGGCCCGGGCCGAACGGCTCGGCAGGAAAGTGTTGCTGGCCGAACCGCAAACGTTCATGAATTTGAGCGGCGAATCGGTCGGCGGATTGGTGAAGTATTACCAGGTGCCGCTGGAGAAGGTTTTGGTCGTCGTGGACGATGCGGATTTGCCGGTTGGCGAAATCCGGCTCCGCCCCGGCGGTGGCACCGGCGGGCATCACGGACTGGAATCCGTGACGCAGCATCTCGGCTCGAAAGCGTTCCCGCGGTTGCGGATCGGGATCGGGCGCCAGGATGAGATGCGCGAGATTACCGGCCATGTGCTCGGAAAATTCAGTGCGGGCGAAAGCGCGTTGCTGGAAAAAGTTTTGGAACGGGCGGCCGGCCAGATCGAATGCTGGCTGGGTGACGGATTGCAAAAGGCGATGAGCCAATTTAACGGGGTCGTTGACTCCACGAACGAAGAAAAATGAAAAAATACGAAGGTCTGTTCATCTTGAACCTGGCGGGACGTGAAGAAGGCGTGAAAGACGCCCTCGATAAGATTTCTAACGACATCACCGCCACTGGCGGCAAGATCGAGACGGTGCAGAAAATGGAGCGCAAGCCCTTTGCCCGCATCGCGGACAAGCGCCATAGCTCCGGTTTCTACGCGAACGTCATTTTTGACGCGACGCCCGATGTCATCGCGCAGTTGCAGAAAAAGTTCTCGCTGAACGAGGAAGTGTTCCGCGTCCTGTTCACCATCGCGCCCGCGCCCAAGGCGGCCAAGTAATCAAGCTGAGGAGGTAACTATGGCCAGCTTCAACAAAGTCATCCTGATGGGCAACCTGACGCGCGACCCCGAGTTGCGCTACACGCCCAAGGGTACGGCCATTGCTAAGATCGGACTCGCGGTCAACCGCGTCTGGACGAATGAAGCCGGCGAGAAGAAGGAGGAAGTTACTTTCGTTGACGTGGATGTCTTCGGCCGCACCGCTGAAAACGTCGGCCAGTATATGCGCAAAGGCCGTCCGATTATGGTTGAAGGCCGGCTCAAGCTCGATCAGTGGGACGACAAGGCCACCGGTGCCAAGCGCAGCAAGCTCGGTGTGGTCGCCGAAACCGTTCAATTTCTCGGCAGCGCCCCCGGTGCTGGCGAGGGTGCCGCTCCCGCCGCGGCGCGTCCCGCCCGCCCCGCTGCCGCGCCCAGCGCCCCTGCCGCCGAACCTGTCGAGGGTGACGGCCCGCCCGAAAGCGACGATGTCCCGTTCTGATTTTTAAACTCCGCAACCAAGAATATTTTCGTATGGCAAAAACTGAAGTCATCCTCACGCATAACATCGTCGGCCTCGGCGGTGAATCCGACAACGTCCGCGTCGCCGCCGGCTACGCGCGCAACTACCTTTTCCCGCAGCGCCTGGCCGTGCCCGTCACGTCCGCGAATAAGCGGCAGATGGAGGCGCTCAAGCAGAAGCGCGCCGAGCGCGAGGCCAACGAGCTGAACCACATGAACGACCTCTCCAAGGCGCTTCAAAAGCTGGTCTGCATCATCAAGGTCAAGACCGGCGAGGACGGCAAGCTGTTCGGATCCGTAACCAGCGGCACCATTGCCGACGAGCTCAAGCACCAGTTCGATATCGCGCTCGATAAGAAAAAAATCAAGCTCGAGCACGCCATCCGCACCATCGGCGAGTTTGAAGTGGACCTGCATTTGCACGCCGACGTCAAGGGCAAGCTGAAAGTGCGCGTGGAAAGCACCACCCCCATCGCTGCGCCGACCGCCGCCGCCGTGGAGGAAAAGCCCCGCACCGAGAAGCGCGGTCATCGCGGCGACATCATCGCTCCTACCGAAGCCGAGCTTAAGGCCAAGGCAGAGAAAAAGCCCAAGGCCGAGAAGAAGGCCAAGGCTGAATAATTTCAGCAGCCTCATGAAAGCCACGGAATGATTTCCGTGGCTTTTTAATTTACCTGACGACCCCAAGTGGGATTGGGTGGTGATAAATCTTGCCTTCGGCGGCTGATTCCTTAAATTGTCCGACCATTTTTCAATTATGCAACTAAACTCGTTCCCGTCCATTCTGGCCCAGGCGGCTCCGGCCGCCCCGCAAAACCCCGTCATGGCGTTCCTGCCCATGATTTTGCTCGTGGTCGTCTTCTATTTCATCCTCATCCGCCCGCAGCAGAAACGCGCCAAACAGCAGCGCATCATGCTGGAAGCCCTCAAATCCGGTGACGAAGTGGTCACGGCTGCCGGCATCGTCGGCACCGTCATCACCGTGAAGGACAAAACGGTGACGCTCCGCTCCGGCGACGCGAAATTTGAGGTCACCAAGGGTTCGGTCACGGAAATCATTGACGCCGGCGTCCCGGCCAAAGCGTAATCTGCCATGAACAAAAACAACAACTTGGGTCGGTTCCTGCTCGTCATCGCCATCATTCTCTGGGCGCTGGTGGAAGTGTACCCGCCGACTTCGCGCGATCTCGTGCAGCAGTTTTCTAGTCGGGCGCAGCATAAGGACGCCGTGTTTACGAACATCCTCGCGCAGGCCGTCGAAATGCAAATTGCCGGCACGAATGAGTTTGCCGCGCTCCAGCTCGCGACGGGCACGAACAACCTGCAACCATATTTTCCGTTCGTCGGCGCCAACAACCAGGTCCACCCGAACCTTTTCATCCTGAACCGCCTCCAGCGCGACGCGGCCGGCAAGATCAAGCTCGGCTTGGATTTGCAGGGCGGCACCGAGTTTCTCGTCGAGATGGATACCAACGCCCTCTTCTCCGTGGACACGAACCGCCTCCAGCAGCAGCGTTCTGATCTCACGAGCGCGGCGCTGTCACAGGCCATCGAGGTGTTGCGCAAGCGCATTGACCGCTTTGGCGTGGCTGAGCCGATTATCCAGTCCGCCGGCGGCAACCGCATCCGCATCCAGCTTCCCGGCCTGTCGCAGGCGGACAAGGATAGCGCCCGGCAGCAAATTCAGAAGACGGCGTTTCTGGAATTCCGCATGGTGAAGGATGACAGCGACGAAATCATCAAGAGCGGCGAACCGGTTCCCTACGGCTACGTCCTTCTCAAACACGCCAATCAGCAAACCGATGGCAAGACGCAGCTCGAACAATACATCGTCAAGAAGAACCCTGAAAACGGCCTGAAAGGCGACATTATCAAGAGCGCCTACGTCGTGCGCGGAAATCTGGGTGAACCGCAGATTGACTTCGAGCTCACCGCCGACGGTGCGACAAAATTCGGCGAAACCACGCGCGATAATGTTGGCCACCGCCTGGCCATCGTTCTCGACGGCGAACTCTATTCGGCGCCGAACATTCAAAGCCCGATTGAATCCGGCAACGGCCAGATCACCGGCAGTTACACGATTGAACAGGCGATGGAACTGGCGAACGTGTTGCAGAACCCGCTCAAGGCGCCGTTGAGCATAGTTTACACCCGGGACGTGTCGGCCACGCTGGGCGCCGATTCTATCAAGAGCGGCATCAAGGCTTCTATTTACGGGGTGATCTTCGTCTCCGGCTTCATGCTGGTGTATTATCTGTTTGCCGGCCTCGCGGCCAACGTCGCGCTCATCACGAACCTCATCATTCTGCTCGGCGTCATGTGCTCCGTCGGCACCACGTTCACCCTGCCCGGTATCGCGGGCGGCGTGCTCACCGTCGGTATGGCGGTGGACGCCAACGTGCTGATTTACGAACGCATCCGCGAAGAGCTCGCCAAGGGCAAATCCCTCCGCGGCGCCATTGACGCCGGCTATGCCCGCGCTTTCGGCACTATTTTCGATTCGCACGTTACCACGCTCATCTCGTCCATCATTTTGATTTTCATGGGTACCGGCGAAATTAAGGGCTTCGGCGTCACCCTCACCATCGGTGTGGCCGCCAGCTTGTTTACCGCGCTCGTCGTGACGCGGCTGATCTTCAACTTCATGGTGGACCGGAATCTGGTTAAATCGCTGCCGATGTTGCACATCATCAAGAGTTCCAAGGTGGATTTCATGAAGATTGGCAAGCCGCTGGCGCTCGCCACCACGGTGTTCATGCTCGCCTCGCTGGGCTATGGTATCTTCAGCCGGGGCGACCGGCTGCTGGGTGTGGATTTCCGCGGCGGCGATAGCACCACCTTCAGCTTCGCGCAGAAATTGGATGAAAAGGAAATTCGCGCCGTGCTGGCGCCCATTGGTGAAAAGGACGCGCAAATCCAGTATCAAAAGGGCGATAACATCGAGATGCTGTGCGTGACCACGCAGCCCGGCACGGCTAACAAGGTTACGGCCGCGTTGGAATCCGCCTTTCCTCAGGCGAAATACGTCGTGGCCAACCGCCAGGAAGTCGGCGCGACGCTTGGCAAGGAAATCCAGCAGTCCGCCATCATTGCCTCGCTGCTGTCGCTGTTTGGCATCCTGGTCTATGTGGCCTTCCGCTACGAATTTTCCTTCGCCGTCGCTGCCGTCGCCGCCGTGTTGCACGATGTGCTGTTCACCATCGGCGCATACTGCATCGCCAACGCCGTGTCCGGCCGCCAGTTCAACGCCACCGTCGTCGCCGCCGTGCTGACGATCATCGGCTTCTCCATCAATGACAAAATCGTCATCTTCGACCGTATCCGCGAACAGTTGAAACTCGGCGTGCGCGGGTCGTTCAAGGACATCATCAACATGTCGCTCAACCAGACCCTGAGCCGCACCATCATCACCAGCGGCACGGTGTTTCTGGCCACGCTCTCGTTGTTTATCTGGGGCGGCGGCGTTATCAACGACTTCGCGTTTACCTTCCTCGTCGGCATCATTGTCGGTACCTATTCGTCCATCTACATCGCGAGCGTCATCGTGCTGTGGTGGCATAAGGGCGAACGCCCGCACATCGGGGCGTCGCAGGTGACCGTGCAGCAAAACCCCCAGTCGGCCGCGAAAGTCTAATCTATTTACGGTTTGCGATTGGCGGTTGGCGAAAGAATTTGCAGTTCGCGCTTAAATCGTAAATCGTAAATTCACCATGACCGTTATCACCCCTTGGCATTGGGCGGGTTTCATCCTGTTCGTCCTCGCTTGCATCGCGGTGGACATGGGCGCGTTCAACCGGCGCGCCCGCAGCGTCACTTTTCGCCAGGCGCTCGTGTGGACCGCCGTCTGGTTTTCGTTGGCCATGCTGTTTGCCGGGCTGCTGGTTTCCTTCCGCGGCCACGAGGAAGCCACGGAATTTGTTACCGGCTACCTCATTGAACTGTCGCTTTCGCTCGACAACATCCTGGTCATCGCCCTCATCTTCGCCGCGTTCCAGGTGCCCCCGGAATATCAGCGGCGGGTCCTCGTCTGGGGCATCCTCGGCGCCCTCGTCATGCGCGGCGCGATGATCGGCGTCGGCGCGGTCCTGGTGCAGAACTTTAGCTGGGTGCTTTACGTCTTCGGCTTCTTCCTCCTGGTGACCGGGGTTAAGATGTTCTTCACGAAAAAAGGTGCCGTTGCGCCGGAGAAAAATCCCGTCATCCGTTTCGCCCGGAAATTGTTCCCGATTTCACCGGCGTTCAACGGTCAGAAATTCACCGCCCGGCTCAATGGTCGGCTGGTCCTCACGCCGCTGGCGCTCGTGCTGCTGCTCGTCGAGACCACCGACCTCATTTTTGCCGTGGATTCTGTGCCTGCCGTTTTCGCCGTCACTCAGAAGGCCTTCATCGTTTTTACCTCCAATGTTTTCGCCATCCTGGGACTGCGGTCGCTGTATTTCCTGCTCGCCGGTGCCATCGCCTTGTTTCGTTACCTCACCGCCGGTTTGTCGCTCGTGCTGGTTTTTATCGGCGGCAAAATGCTCCTCGACCCCCACGACCATGTCCCGAAATGGTTTCAGGTCAAGATTCCGACCACTACCTCGCTGCTCATGGTGGCCGCAATTTTGGTCGTCGCCATCGCCCTCTCCGTCACCGCCGCGCGCCGGGAGCAGAAACCCAACCGCAGCTAAACCAGGATGAACACGGATAAGAAAGCCTTGGGACGGTTCTTCAGGGTGGGGCGAGCGTCCTCGCGAGCCGTACCTTGCCGATGCTGGCCGCCCGCAAGGACAGCTTCGGCAGAATGGTCGCCCCTCTGTCATCCGTGGTTTGTCTCCGCCTTTTTCCAGATCGACGTTCGATGTTCGATGTTGAATGTTCGGGATTTTAAAATCCGTGTTTATCCGTGTTTATCCGTGGTTAAATAAAAAATGAAATTCCGCTGGACCCTGCTGCCGCCTCAACCGCTGTTGGTAGAACCACTCGCAGTTCGATTTCAAATTTCGCCGCTGCTCGCGCAGTGCCTCTTGAACCGCGGCTTGCTTGAACCGTCTGCGATTGAAACCTTCCTCGCGCCACGCCTGAAAAATCTCGCTGACCCGTTTCTGCTCCCGAACATGGACGCGGCAGTCGAGCGGTTGCTGCGGGCGCACGAACTCGAAGAATCGCTTGTGATCTTTGGCGATTATGACGTGGACGGCGTCACTTCCACCACCTTGCTGCTCGAAGTCCTGCGCGGACTGGGCTGGCGCGTGGACGCCTATCTTCCGCATCGCATGGATGAAGGCTATGGCCTGAGCCGGGACGGCGTGGAGAACTGCCTCGCCCGATATCCGGTGAAATTATTGCTGGCCGTGGACTGTGGCTCGACTGCCTTTGAAACAATTGCCTGGCTACGCGAACGCGCCGTGGACGTCATCGTATTGGATCATCACCAGGTTTCCAATCCTCCGCCCGCCGCCGTGGCGCTGGTGAATCCGCAGCTCGCTTGTGCGCCTGAAATCGGAAATCGAAAATCGGCAATCGTAAATTTTCAGGAGCTTTGCTCCGTCGGCCTGGCCTTCAAGCTGGCGCACGCGTTGCTCAAGCGCGGACGCGAAAGCGGCCTGCCCGGCTCGGCGGAATTTGATTTGAAACCGCTGCTCGACCTCGTCGCGCTCGGCACCATTGCCGATCTGGTTCCGCTCACCGGCGAAAACCGGATCCTCGTCACCGCAGGTATGGAGCGCTTGAACACGACCCGGCGTCCCGGGATTGTCGCATTGAAGGAAGTTGCTCAGTCGCCGGAAAAACTCGGCACCCACGATGTCGGCTTCCAGCTAGCGCCGCGCCTGAACGCTTCCGGCCGGCTGGAAACGGCGGAGGAATCCCTGCATCTGCTATTGGCGGAGACTTTGGCCGCGGCGCAGCCACTGGCGCAGAACCTCGATGCTCGGAATCGGGAACGCCAGAAAATCGAGCGCGGCATCACGGATATCGTCGCCGGCGTCGTGCGCTCCAAATTCAATCCCGAAACGGATTTCGTCATCGTCGAGGGCAACTTGCTCTGGCACATCGGCGTGGTGGGCATCGTGGCGTCGCGCGTGTTGTCGGAATTTTACCGCCCGACGATCATTCTCGGCGGTGACGCGGAGTTGTGGCGCGGGTCGGGCCGGAGCATCGCGGGTTTCGACCTCGCAGCGGCGTTGCGCGAGTGTGGCGACCTGCTCGTGAAGCACGGCGGCCACGCCATGGCGGCGGGCCTCACGATTGCGCCGGAGCGGGTGGATTTGTTCCGTCAACGTTTGAATGAAATTGCCCGGCGCACGTTGCGCCCGGAGGATTTGCAGCCGCCGTTGCGCGTGGATGCGGAAGTGGCGTTGGGCGAAATCACTTTGGAATCATTGGCGGAACTGGAGCAGTTGAAGCCGATGGGGCAGGGGAATCCCGCCGTGCAGTTTTGCTCGCGCAATCTCACGCAGAAAAAACCGCCGCTGCGCATGGGCGCAAACAAGCAGCACGCCAAACTCTGGGTGACGGATGGCGTGGTGACCCACGAGGCCGTCTGGTGGAACGCCGGCGCATTGCCTGACGGCAAATTTGACCTGGCCTTTGCCCCGTCCGTCAATGAATACAACGGTCGGACGACGGTGCAATTGAAGGTACTGGACTGGCGTGCGGCTGATTCGTAGGGGACGACGTGAGGAGTCTCATTCTGAAAAGTGAATCTTGTCGTTTCGGTTTCTGTGCCGAAAGAATTTATCTTCGCGCCATGCTCCAGGCGCTGGCTGGCATCGTTCGCACCCGGTAAGCGCTGCTGCTTTTGGTGAGCAATCTTTGGGTCAGCGCTAACGCCACGGCGACGAATAAGAGGAAAATAATCACGCTGCTCCACCACGGGTTCGCCGGATGGTTGAAGCTGTGGGGGAAAACAATCGTCACGCCCAACGAAATGAAACTGTCGGTAATCATCAACAGGAAAATTAAAAGGTAAGTCAAGGCGTCCACTCCACGCCAGACGATCAGCGGCACGATGACGGCGGCTTTGGCTCCGAGTATCAAAAAGTTGTTTGCAGTTGGTAGAATCACTGTCTCACCCAGCGACAGTCCTCCAACGGTGGCGATAATCACGCCAACACCGATGATGGAAAAAACGGGCAAGGCCACCAATGTCGCGGCCAGGGCTGACGAGGAAACCGGCAAAGTTCTCAGGAAACGCAGTTGGAAAGCGATGGGGACAATGGCAAAGATGAGGATAAAGAAAACGTATGGCGTTGAGCCTCCTTGAATCATCGAGACGACCGCTTGCGTGCGATTTTGGCCTTGGAAAATATACGCCATAATTAAGGTCATACTTGTCATAAGCACAAGGCCAATGAGGGTGCTTTGTATTAAAATCCGCTGCACCAGATAAGGCAACCCGCCGAAACCTTGTTGGGGCTTATGTGGCGCCAATTTTTTGTTTGAGGGGTTTGCGACAAGCTTGAAACCCGCGCGTCGCACAACCATTTGCTCGGCGCGAAACCAGCCGGTCATCGTCAGGACTGTCGCTGCCAGCGCGAAGATAATTCCTTGTGGTGTGTCAAAGGATGGCCTTACAAAAGTCATTCCTATGATAAATCCAATGCCAAAAACCGCCCGCGCCCATGCGACTGCATTTTGAGGTTGGCCCGGCGACGAATCGATGAACATATAAAAAAACGAACCGAGATAAAGCACGTATGTAATGCCGGTCACAACCAAGTCACCCATCTGAAATCCGTTGGCCTTCCCAGCAAACTGGATGAGCATTGCCAACCCGCAAGTTGCCGTTAGAAATAATGCTGGCAGGGCGACGGAGAAAATCCACCACGCCCGCCCAATTTGTATGGCCGTTACCGGTAGGGTTGTTAACACGCGACCGCTGCCTCGCTGTAAATCGAAGTTAAGAGCAAAAGCGCTGATCCAAAGAACTATCGGAAAATTTATGTAATTGGTGCCTTTGTTGTGATCTATATGGATGAGGCAATTGAAGATGCCGATGGCAATCCACGCCAGTCCCCAACGTTTGAGATGGTCAAAAATAATGCGTTTCATTTGACTTCCTCGTCTTTGGCGAGCGCGACGAACAAATCTTCCAGCGTCAGGCGTGTGAGGGAGATCTCTTTTGCGCCGCGTGTTTGCAGCCAGTCAAGCGCGCCGCTGTTTTGGTCCAGCAGTGAGTGCCACCGGTTTTCGTCGTGCTTCAGAATAATCAGTCCGTCGCGGTTTTGATATTGCGTTCCGTTGTCGCTGAAAAATTCGGCGAGCCGGAAGCGGTCAACGATTTCATCGGTGCGGCCTTCGAGCAGCAGCTTGCCGTTCTTGATCATGCCGATGTGGTCGGCGAAGCGTTCGATGTCGCTCAATCCGTGCGAGGAAATTAAAACCGTTCTTTCCCCGTCTTCGACGGCTTTGAGCAATTCGCCAAAAACTTGCTGCTTGGAAATGGCATCAAGGCCGGTGGTCGGTTCGTCGAGAATCAAAACTTCCGGGCGGCGCGAGAGGGCGAGGAGCAGACTTAATTTTGTTTTTGCGCCGAACGAAAGCGTGGCGATTTTGTCGGTGTCGCTCAAATGGAATTCTTTCATCAGTGCGGCGCAATAGGCGTCGTCCCAACTCGGATAAAAGCCGCGCACGAAGCGGATGGCTTTGCCGACTTTGCCCCAGACTGCGAAATTCAAATCCGGGCTGACATAGGCGGCGCACCGTTTGAGCGCAACCTCGTCGGTGCGATGATCAAGCCCGAGCACATGGATCGTTCCAGCGTCGTTGCGCCCCATTCCAAAGATGAGGTCAATGACCGTGGTCTTGCCCGCGCCGTTCGGACCGATGAGCCCGTAAATCGCGCCGCGCGGCACGGTCAGGTCGAGTGGGCCGAGCCTGAAGGCCGGATAATTTTTGACGAGTCCGCGGATTTCGATGGCGTTCGTGTTCATTTTTTCTCCTTGAGGATTTGGTGGGCGAGTTCGGAAAGTTCGGCCGGTTTCATACCCGCTTCGGTGGCTTCGCGGAAACCGGCGCGCAGCATATCTTTGGCGGCCTCCAGCTTGGTTTCACGGCTGCGGTCGAGTCCTAGGTCGGCGACGAAGGTGCCGAGGCCCTGCCGTCGGTATATGATGCCTTCGCCTTCCAGTTCTTCATAGGCGCGCTTGACGGTGATGACACTGACGAGCAAGTCTTCCGCGAACTGGCGGAACGACGGCAGCGCCGCGCCGGGCTTGAGTCGGCCTTCGCTGATTTCGCGCTTCACGCGGTCAACGATTTGCTGATAGAGCGCGCCATCTGCAGCCTGTGAAATCGGGCCGATGATAAAATGTTTCTTTTCGGGCGGCATTGATATTACTGTGTATAACCAATTCGCACAGTAGTGTCAACTCGAATTTCTTTAGCGTAGGGCAGTGCGTCTCGCCTGTCCGAGACAAGGAGATTCACGCGACTTTGCGTCTTTGCGTTGAATGCTTTTTCGTTTTCCCACTGTGTTCTCTGCGCTCTTTGGTGGCCAAGTTTCCGGGTTTGATGTTCGCGTCGTTGGCAGTTCAAGCCCGCTACCGTATTTGCCTTTCGACTCATGTTCGGGATCGTTCCCATAAATCACCAAAAAAATTATTTTAAACTATTTGACATATTGTGCCATGATCATAATATACAAATATCCTAGTGTTGGCGGAACCGCAATGTAAACTTTGCCGCCGCAATCGTTCTTTGGCATATCTGATTTTATTGCTGCCGGCTGATAACCTAGGGCCGGTCGTTTCGCGTGCCTCGTCGTCCGCAACGGCCGGCCCCGTTGGAGTTCAACCTTCAGGTTGGTCTTCGTCTCTATCCGGGTGCATGACGTTCATTGTTCGATGTTCATTGTTCGATGTTCGTGTTGAATTTTGAAAAAAAGGCACCTTTAGGTACCCGGAGGTACCCGCAGGTACCCTGACGTTCATTCAAAACCGACTCCGGGCCGCGATCAGCGGACGGGAAGGTGGCCGCAGGCCGGGTGAGGTAGGGCCAACGCCTGTTGCTTGGCACCAGGTCGTTTTCGAAAAATTTCATTTTTTGGTCCGGTTTAGTCCGGTTTGGTCTGGTTTTACCCCACCCGCCACTTCATTTTTGGTCATTTTTAGCCACTTCCGCCCGGCTAATGACCATCGCCAGATGAATCGGCCCAGCGATTTCCAGGTCCTGGTTGGAGTTCAAGCTTCAGCTCGTGCCATATCCAGATCCCGTTCGCGACCACGGCTCAGACCGGATCCTATGAAACTTTACCTTCCAAAACTTTTTTTTGGTAAAGATAAGGTAAGTTCCGGATACTCTATCAAGCACTTACAAAAGTTCCGGTGTCTGCTGGTAAAGTTTTGGTAAATTTTTTTGCGGCCACCGACATTAGCGGGGTCTATCTGAAAAACTCAAGGATTTGTGCGTCGATGTATTTTGTATATCTAGTTATGATGTAGTATATTATAAATTATTTCTCCATGCCGACCGAAATGATGACCGGGACCAGACCAATTTTGGTTTAACGCCGTTTCGATTCGGTAATGTGGCCGGAGTGTGTGATTTGATAGTTTTGCCTGCCGTGACCGTCCGGTGCACCTTGACACTGCCCCGGTTTTTCAACCGCGAAGCGGTTTCATCTGGATAGTTGGCGGGATGCCCCCGTCGCGCGGCGAATTTTGGATGCTGGAAAAGGACTTGCCAGAAACAGGTTTCCGACTAGAATCGACCCGTCTGTAAGATAAATTGACCTTTCGAGCATGGTGAATCTTCAAGTGAACTTGGTTCAGTGATGATTTGAAACCCGGTAGTCGGGAACAGACGAAAACGGTTAGAGTATTGAACAGCAAATCATTAAATGAGCACGAAATTGTTTGTGGGAAATCTTTCCTTCAACACCACGGAAAATGACCTCCAGGACGCGTTTGCCGCCCACGGTCAAATCGTCGAAGCTACCCTCATGATGGACCGGATGACCGGCCGTTCTCGCGGGTTTGCATTTGTCACCTACTCCACGCCCGAAGAAGCCCAAAAGGCGATTGCGGCGATGAACGGCGCGCAGATTGATGGCCGCGCATTGACGGTCAACATTGCCCGCCCGAAGGAAGAACGTCCTCCCGGCGGCGGCGGTCGTGACCGCGGTCCGCGCCGCGAATACGGCGGCGGTGGTGGTGGTGGCGGTAGTCGCGGCGGCGGCGGTGGCGGTGGTGGTGGTCGTGACCGTTATTAATTTATTCGAATAATCACTAGCTTGGGCAGCATCGTCAAACGTGTTGCCCAAGCTTTTTTGCTGGAATTAGTTCAATGGAAGAGCACATTGAAATCGAGGGTCGGATATTGACGGTTCTGGCCGGAACCATGTTCCGCGTGGAGCTGGACAACAAACATCAGGTGCTGGCCACCATCTCGGGCAAGATGCGGAAAAAATTCGTCCGCCTCACTTCCGGCGACCGCGTAAAAATGGAGATGTCGCCTTACGACCTGAACAAGGCGCGCATCGTCTGGCGCATCGGCTGAAATTCTCCCCAGCCTGAAGTCCAAAGTCCCGGGTCTGAAAAGCGCGGTTTTTTTGACTTTGGTCTTTGGTCTTTGGTCTTTAGACTTTCAAAATGATTTCCGCCATCATCGTCGCTGCCGGCAAAGGCACGCGCATGGGCGCGAACGTGGACAAGCTCTGGCTCGAAGTCGCGGGTCGGCCGGTTGTGGCCCATACCTGGCGGCAGTTCAACGATCCGGATTCGGTGGACGAAATCATCCTCGTCGTCCGCGATGGAATGCAGCCGCACTTCGCCGCGCTCGCGGAAAAATTCCATTTTCAAAAACCGTTCCGGCTGGTCGCTGGCGGCGTGGAACGGCAGGATTCCGTCTGGAACGGGCTGGCCGCGCTGTCGCCGCTCTCGGAGATTGTTGCCATTCAGGATGCGGCCCGGCCTTGCACCACCGCCGATCTGATCGCCGCGACCATCTATATCGGTTACAATTGCTGAGAGAGCTTACAAGATGACTATAGCTAAAGAAGAAGAAGAAAGTGTGAGAATAGCTGCAAAAAGAATTAATTATGAGATTGAAAGCATGGGCAAAGTTTATAAAAATAAAGAAAAACAGGACTTGCTCGCAATGATAGCACTATTAAACACGAATGAGCTTATAAAAAATGAAAGTAATTCAAATTACAAT
>CAIQEI010000134.1 GCA_903870815.1 uncultured Verrucomicrobia subdivision 3 bacterium | reverse complement strand
GTCCATCAGCCGCTTCGCCACATCCTCGGCGGTGGTGGCGTGGAACGCGCGCAAGTCTAGGATGCACTCGTGTGCCACCAGTCCATTGCTGCGGTAAAGCGTGGGGAAATGATTTTCCAGCCGCTTGGAGATGTAATTGGCATTGAGGATGGCAAGCTTCGTCGCCTCGGTCAGACCGTCCGCGCCCATCATCGCAATATACATCCACGAAATCGACAGAATGCTCGCGCTGCCCCATGGCGCCGCGCTGACCGGGCCGATGTGAAGCTTGGAATGATTCACTGTTTCCAGGCGCGCCGTGAACACCGGATGGCTCGGCAGAAATTGCACGAGATGTTTCGCCACTCCAATCGGGCCGACGCCGGGACCGCCGCCGCCATGCGGTATGCAGAACGTCTTGTGCAGATTCAAATGGCAGACGTCCGCGCCAATGAAGCCGGGGCTGGTCAAGCCGACTTGCGCATTCATGTTCGCGCCGTCCATGTAAACCTGCCCGCCGTGGGCGTGGATGATGGCGCAAATATCCTGGATGCTGTCCTCGAACACGCCGTGCGTGGACGGGTAAGTGATCATCAAACAAGAAAGGTCGGTCTGGTGCGCTTCGGCTTTGGCGCGGAGATCGGCCACGTCAATGTTGCCGTTGGTGTCGCACGCGACCGCGACAACTTTCATGCCGGCCATGACAGCGCTGGCCGGATTCGTGCCGTGCGCGGATGTGGGAATCAGGCAGACGTTGCGATGTGCGTTGTCGCGGGATTCGTGGTAGGCGCGGATGACGAGCAAGCCCGCATATTCGCCCTGCGAACCGGCATTGGGTTGCAAAGATATTCCGGCAAAGCCGGTGATTTCCGCCAGCCAGTCTTCCAGGTTTTGGAATAGAATCTGGTAGCCGCGTGCCTGAGCCAGGGGCGCAAACGGGTGGATTTTTGCAAACTCCGGCCATGACACGGGAAACATTTCCGCAGCGGCGTTCAGCTTCATCGTGCAGGAGCCGAGCGGAATCATCGAGGCCGTGAGCGAAAGGTCGCGTGATTCGAGCCGCTTGATGTAACGCAGCATTTCCGTCTCGCTGTGGTAGCGGTTGAAAACGGAATGCTGGAGAAAGAGAGTTTGCCGATTGCCGATTCCCGATTGCCGATTCGCAGCGAATTCTGCTACGGTGAAACTTACCGCCTTGTCGCCGTTGAAAACTTGCCAGATTTCGGCCAGGTCGCTGGCGTTGGTGGTTTCGTCGAGCGAGATACCAACCGTCTTATCATCTATCACTCGAAAATTTATCCGATGCGCTGCGGCGATTATCCGGATGGCCGCGGCGCGCTGGGCGTTCAGGGTGATGGTAAGCGTGTCAAAGTAGCGCAGGCTACCCGCCTGCCCAGCGGCGAAGCCGATCTTCTCCAACCCAGCCGCCAAGATTTGCGTCAGCGCATGAACGCGCTCCGCAATTTTCTTCAACCCTTCCGGGCCGTGGTAGACGGCGTAAAGCGACGCCATGTTCGCCAGCAGCGCTTGTGCCGTGCAGATGTTGCTCGTGGCTTTTTCGCGGCGGATGTGCTGCTCACGCGTGCCGAGCGCGAGGCGCAGCGCGGGTTTGCCGCGCGAATCCTTGGACACGCCCACGATGCGGCCGGGCATATGGCGTTTGAATTCATCGCGCGTCGCGAAGAATGCCGCGTGCGGCCCGCCATAGCCGAGCGGCACGCCGAAGCGCTGCGCGCTGCCCACGGCGATGTCCGCGCCGAATTCGCCGGGGGGCTGGATAAGCGTGAGCGCCAGCAAATCCGTGGCGACGGTGAGCAGCGCGCCAGCTGCATGGGCTTTTTCCGCAAAGTTGGAATAGTCGTGGATCGCGCCATACGTATCGGGATATTGCACGAGCGCGCCAAAAACGTTTTCGTTGAAGGCAAAGGATTCGTGGTTGCCGACTACGACCTCAATCTTGAGCGCGGCGGCGCGGCTGCGGACGACTTCGAGGGTCTGTGGATGGCAAGCTTCGGAAACGAAGAACCGGCTGCGACCTTCCTTGAGCCGGGCGCACATGGTCATGGCCTCGGCGGCGGCGGTAGCTTCGTCGAGCATCGAGGCGTTGGCGATGTCGAGGCCGGTGAGGTCGGTGACCAGCGTCTGGAAATTCAGCAGCGCTTCGAGGCGGCCCTGTGAAATCTCGGCTTGATATGGGGTGTATTGCGTGTACCAGCCCGGGTTTTCGAGGACGCTGCGCTGGATGACCGGCGGCGTGATGGTGTCGTAGTAACCCTGCCCGATGAACGAACGAAAAACTTTGTTCTCACCGGCGATAAGTTTGAGTTCGGCGAGTGCATCAAATTCACTGCGCGCAGCGGGGAGATTCAGTTCGTGACCGCGCCGGATTTTTTTTGGGACCGCGGCGTTAATGAGTCCGTCTAGATTCGTCAGGCCGAGCAGGGCAAGCATCGCTCCGGTTTCGGCGGCATTTGGGCCGATGTGGCGGCGGCTAAACTGATCGGGATGATCGAGAAAACTTTGCTTCAAAGACATCGTGCGAAAATAAAGTCCGCGCGCGGAAAAAGCGAGTTGGATTTTCAGCCAGAATGTTTCCTTTTGTCGGGAAGGAGGGGACACCATATGTTTGGTTGGCAAGCTAAAACAGCCACAACTAATGGTGTTTTTCGGGCAAAAAATCCGCAATTTCGCATTGTGGAAACGGGCGGATTTTTATAGTATTTTAGAGTTCATTGGCGCACCAAATTATATCCGGATTTAAACCAAAATTATGTCGAGTATTGCTGATTCGTCTGCAGAAAGTATCGCGTCGCCCGACCGGATTGCGGACGGCAATTACGACGCCTCCAAGTTATCCCAATTGAAGGGACTCGAGGCTGTCCGCAAAAAACCCGGCATGTATATTGGCGGCACGGACGAACGGGCGCTCCATCATTGCGTGAGCGAAGTGTTGGACAATTCCGTCGACGAGCATCTCGCCGGCCATTGCGACCACATTGACGTGACCATCCACTTGGACGGTTCCATTTCCATCCGCGATGACGGGCGCGGGATTCCGGTGGACATCAACAAAGATTCCGGCCTGCCCGGTGTGGAGCTGGTGCTGACGACTTTGCATTCCGGCGGGAAATATGGCCAGGGCGGCTACAAGTTTTCCGGCGGTACGCACGGTGTCGGTGCGAAGTGCGTGAATGCCGTCAGCGAATGGTTTGAGGTGGAAGTCTCGCGCAACGAGCAGGTATATCACATGGAGTTCGCGCGCGGTAAGACGGTGAAGAAGCTCGAAGTTATCGGCAAATCCAAAAAGACCGGCACGCTCATCACGTTTCTGCCGGACAAGGAAATCTTCCGCGAGACGGTGGAGTTCAAGACGAACATCATCTCCCAGCGGTTGCGCGAGCTGGCGTTTTTGAATTCGGGTCTCGAAATAGTTTTCGGCGATGAGCGGCAGACGACCGCCGAACCGGAAAAATTTTATTACAAGAACGGCGTTGAGGAATTTGTCAAGCAGCTCAACAAGAGCAAGGAGCCGCTGCATCCCAAGCCAATCTCGTTCCGCAAGGAGACGAAGGAGAAGCTCGACGACAAGGGCATCGAAGTCCACGTCGAGGTCGTGCTGCAATACAACGACAGCTACAACGACCAGGTGCTCTGCTACACCAACACGATCCATAATCCGGACGGCGGCACGCATCTCTCCGGCTTCCGCAGCGCGGTGACTCGTGCGATCAATCAATACGCGAAGGCGAACGAGCTGATTAAGGAGAAAGATCCGCAGATCACTGGCGACGATGTGCGTGAAGGTTTGACGGCGGTGATTTCGGTGAAGCATAGCGATCCAAAATTTGAGTCGCAGACGAAGGTCAAGCTGCTGTCGCCCGAAGTTGAGCGCATCACCGGCTCGGTGACATACGAAGGGTTGATGGCATATTTCGACGCGAATCCGCCCGTTGCCAAACGGATCGTGGATAAGGGGCTCACGGCGGCCCGCGCTCGGGAAGCCGCTCGCAAAGCGCGTGAGGCAGTGCGTAAATCGGCGCTCACCGGCGGCGGGTTGCCGGGCAAGCTCGCGGATTGTTCCGACCGTGATCCGGCGAATACCGAATTGTATATCGTCGAAGGTGACTCCGCCGGTGGCTCGGCTAAGCAGGGTCGCGACCGGAAATTTCAGGCGATTCTCCCGATTCGCGGCAAGCTCATCAACGTAGAGAAGGCGCGGCTCGACAAGGTTCTGCAAAACACTGAAATCCGCACGATGATCACGGCCATCGGCACGGGCATCGGTGACGGCGAAGGCGAAGGTGCATTTAACCTGGAGAAGTTGCGCTACCACAAAATCATCATCATGACGGACGCCGACGTGGACGGCTCGCACATCCGTACCTTGCTGCTGACGTTTTTCTACCGCCAGATGCCGCAGCTCGTGAAGCAGGGCTTCGTTTATATCGCACAACCGCCGCTCTATTCCATCACGCGCAAGAAGAAGACCGATTACATCGACGACGATGTGCAGCTCAACCGCATCCTGTTACAGAACGGCGTCGAGGAAGTGCGGTTGAAGAATCTGGCCGACGGGAAGGAATTCAACCCGAAGCAGCTTGAAGAGATCCTGACGCTGCTCGAGTCGCTCGACAAGCATGCCACCCATATCAAACGGCTTGGGGGCGACTTCGCGGATTACGTCGAGAAGCGTGCGAAAGACGGCACGTTGCCGCAGACGATGATCAAGGTGCGTTCTGGCAACGATGAGAGGGTTCATTATTTTCTGACCATCGAGGAAGTCGAGGACTTCAAGCTGGCGAACGCCGATATCTTTGGCACGGACACGGAGGTGGATCGACGCAAGGACACGCCGACGCGCCGCGCGAAAGTTTCCAATCTCCACCTTGAAAGCAAGGCCATCACGGATTTGCTCGGCAAACTTTTAAAGAAGGGCTTGGCCGTGGACCACTATGCCGCGCAGGACAAGCCCCTGTTTGAACTGTCCGAGGGCGAAGGCGAGCGCGTGAATGTCACGCCGCTCTTTTCCATCCCCGAAATTCTCGAAGGCGTGAAAAACGTAGGTAAAAAGGGCATCCAGATGACGCGTTTCAAGGGTCTCGGCGAAATGGACGCCAAGGAACTTTTTGAAACCACGATGAATCCGGTGAAGCGCAAGCTGCTTCGCATTGACCTATCCGACGCCGTGGAGGCTGAGGAGATGTTTGTCACTTTGATGGGCGAAGAGGTTGAACCGCGCCGCAATTTTATCGTGGATAACGCGCTGAACGTTCGGAACCTCGACGTCTAGATAGATTTGACAATGTGGTCACATGTGACTACATTTAGTCGATGAAAACAACAGCCTTATTGCCGCTAAATAAGAAAAGCACCCCAGCTTTGGGGGTGATGCCTGAATCTTCTGAGCCGATGGTGATGCGTGAAACGGTTACTATGCCGGGAATTGGCCTGACGATTCCCGTGCGCGCGGCCAAAGCCAAGCTTTCGGCCCTTCTGGAGTTGGTGGCAGCTGGTCAGGAAGTCACCATCACTTCGGATGGTGTGCCAAAGGCCGTTTTGTCGCCCGTGGAAAAAAAAGCTTCGCAGAAGGTGTTCAATGGTACCCGGGAACACCTGAAGAAAATGCCGCCGTGGCGTGGCGGTCCGACGGCCGAGGAGATTATCCGCGAAGGTCGCGATGAGCGGGGTTGGTAAGCTATGTATCTGGATTCCTGCATCATCGTCAAATTGCTGGTCGTTGAACCCGATAGTGAGTTTTTCATCGGCTCGCTGGAGGGCAAGCCGTTAGTGACCTCGGAACTGGCGCAAACCGAAGTCTTCTCGGCGTTGCTCGCTCGTGAGCGCGCCGTGAAGATCTCGCCGGTCGACCGGCAGCGGGCTTGGCGGGAATTTGAGACGCGGATCGAGTCGAAAGAAATCCGCATCGAGAAAATGAATTCCATCGTATTGCGCAAGGCCACGCATCTGCTGGAACGCTGTCATCCCAAAGTGCCGTTGCGCCCGCTGGACGCGATCCATCTGGCGACGGCGGATTTGTGCCACGATTTTCCACTGGCGACAACCGACGGAAGAATGCGTGATGCCGCGCATTTGATGGGATTCAGCATTTTCCCGGAGGCTTAATTTTTAGACCGTATAGAATCATTTTACCAATCATGCCAGACGAAACCGAACCGACACCGCCCGCACCGCAACCGCAGCCAAGTGGCGGCGCTTACACGCAGGGCGAGAAGATTTCCAAGATCAACGTCGCCGACGAGATCAAGAACTCGTTCCTCGACTACTCGATGTCCGTGATCATTTCGCGCGCGCTGCCCGACGTGCGCGACGGCTTGAAACCATCGCAGCGGCGCATCCTCTATGCGATGCACGAGCTTTCGCTGTTCCCCGGACGCAAGCCTTATAAATGCGCGAAGATCTGCGGTGATACCTCCGGCAACTACCATCCGCACGGCGAAGCGGTGATCTATCCGACGCTCGTGCACATGGCGCAGCCGTGGGCGATGCGCGAGAAGCTCGTGGACGGCAAAGGTAACTTCGGTTCGGTCGAAAACGATCCGCCGGCGGCGATGCGTTATACCGAGGCGCGGCTGACGCATCTCGGCGCTGCCCTGATGCAGGACATGGACAAGGATACGGTGGATTTCGTCCCCAACTACGACGAGCGTCTCACCGAGCCGAAAGTTTTCCCCGCCGCCTTTCCGAACCTGCTCGTCAATGGCGGCACCGGTATCGCCGTCGGCATGGCGACGAACATGGCCCCGCACAATCTGGGTGAAGTCGTGGACGGCATCTGCGCCCAGATTGACAAGCCGGAGATCACCATTCCCGAGCTGATGAAATTCATCAAGGGTGCGGACTTTCCGACCGGCGGATTTCTCTGCGGCATCGAGGGCATCAAAAATTATTTCACCACCGGTAAAGGCAGCCTCAAGCTGCGCGGACGCATTGGCTTGGAGGAGATGAAGGGCAACCGCGAGCAGCTCGTCATCACGGAAATTCCGTTCAACGTCAACCGCGCCGGACTTGAAGAACAGATCGCGAACCTCGTGAATGAAAAAATCATCACGGAAATCTCCGCGATGCGCAACGAGTCCGACGAGCATTGCCGGCTCGTGATTGAATTGAAGCGTGACGCCAACCCCAAGGTCGTCATCGCCAAACTGTTTCAACACACGCAACTGGAAGTTTCCTTCAGCGTCAACTCGCTGGCGATTGATCACGGGCGTCCGAAGACGCTCAATCTGAAAGAAATCATCCAGTGCTACATTGAGCATCGCCGCGAAGTGGTATTGCGCCGCACCCGTTTTGAACTGCGCAAGGCCGAGGAACGCGCCGAGCTGCTCGAAGGTTATATCGTCGCGCTCTCGAATCTCGATGAATTCATCCACATCATCCGTTCCAGCAAGAACCGCGAGGAAGCGCGTGTGAAGCTCCTCGCGTTCGAGTGGTCGCGCGCGCAGGTGGAGCAGTGGGGCATCTTGATCCGCAGCGAAGCGCGCTTGCAGGCCGGCCGTTACGCGTTGACCGAGCGGCAGGTGGACGCGATTCTGGAATTGCGCCTGTATCAGCTGACCGGCCTGGAAATCGACAAGGTGGACAAGGAATACAAGGCGCTGATCGAAGTCATCAAAGACCTGCTCGACATTCTGGCGAAGGAATCGCGCGTGATGGCGATCATCAAGGCTGAACTCAAGGCGATCAAAGAAAAACACGCCACCCCGCGCAAAACGGAAATTGTGCCCGACGAGGGCGAGATTGCCATCGAAGACCTGATTGCTAATGAGGGGGTTATCATCACCCTCACGCACAACGGCCTGATCAAGCGTACGAACGTCAGCCAATATCGGGCACAGCGCCGCGGCGGCAAAGGCGTGATTGGCATGACGACCAAGGAGGGCGAGACGCCGGATGACAATGATTTTGTTGAGCACCTGTTCACCGCCAGCACCCATGATTACCTGATGTTCTTCACGAACACCGGCCGCGTGTATGTCGAGCGGGTGCATGAAATTCCGGACATGGGCCGGGCCGCGAAAGGCCGTAGCATAGCGAACCTTTTGGAATTGAAAGCCGATGAGAAGGTAGCTGCGCTGATCCGCATTCTCTCGAAAACCGACGAAAACAAGGCGGATATTACCTGGCAGCAGTCCGGCGAATTGTTTTTTGCCACGCAGCAGGGTACGGTGAAGAAAACGTCCCTGAATGAATTCTCCAACGTCCGCAAGGGCGGCATCATTGCCATCGGCATCGATCCTGGCGACACCCTGATTGAAGTGAAATTGACGCGTGGCAGCGTCGGCGAAGGCGATTTCGGCGACGATGTCGTCTTGATTACGAAGGAGGGCATGAGCATTCGGTTCCACGAAGCCGACGTTCGCTCGATGGGTCGCGCCGCCGGTGGTGTCCGGGGCATCAGTTTGGAAAAAGGCGACGCGGTGGTCGCGGCCGCCATCGTCGTCCCCGACGCTGCGCTCCTGGTTGCCGGCGAGAATGGTATCGGCAAGCGCACGGGCTTTGACGAATACCGCGCCCAGTCGCGCGGCGGCAAGGGCATCATCACGATGAAAACCGGCGACAAGACCGGCGGTGTGGTCGGCTCGCTCACCGTGCGGGACACCGACGAGATCATGCTCATCACCACCGGTGGTCAGATGGTGCGGATTCCCGTGCAGGGCATTCGTGAGGCGGGTCGCAACACGCAGGGCGTCAAACTCGTCAACCTTGATGCCGGCGACAAGCTTCAGGCCATCGCGTCGGTGATCGGTGAGGATAAGGAAGATTCCGCCGTTGAAAACGGTCCGGAAAAATAGCCCTTCAATCTCGCTTGCCCTGGCCGCACCAAAACCTGTTTTTTGTGCGGCCATTGTATATGAACCAAACGATTGCCATTTTGTTTATCACCGTCACCGCCATGCTGGCGCTACCGGTTAATACGGTCGCGCAACCCAACCTCATTACCGTGACCAATGTCGTGACGATAACGGAAACCAACTTCGTTACCGTGACGAATGTCCTGCCCGCAGCCGGCGGAAATGCCAAACCGCCATTTGAGTCTGCCGCCAACCAGATGCTTCAGCCGATCAAATACCCATGGGAAAGCAGCTTTTCTGCCGGTCTCACCCTGACGCGCGGCAATAGTTCCACCCTGCTGGTCACCGGCGGAGCGCAGACGCATAAAAAGACGCCCGACAACGAATTCGGCCTCGGCGCTGATGGTGCCTACGGCGTGAACAACGCCGTGAAGGACGTGGACACCGTCCACGGATTCGGACAATACAACCACTTGTTCAATGAACGGATCTATGCCTATGCCCGCGTGGAAGGGTTGCACGATGGCGTCGCCGACTTGCAATACCGCATCACCGTCGGTCCCGGTGCCGGTTATTATTTGATCAAGCAAACCAACACCGCGCTCGCGGTTGAACTGGGTTCCAGTTTCGTGTGCGAGCGCCTGGGCAACGTGGATGATAGTTACGCCACCCTGCGTCTGGCAGAACGGTTTGAGCACAAGTTCACTGGCTACAACGCGCGGCTCTGGGAAAACGCCGAAATATTGCCGCAGGTCAACAAATTGGACAACTACATCGTAAACGCCGAGATTGGCATTGAATCCTCCATTTCCAAGTCAGTCAGCCTGAAAACTTTTCTGGTGGAAAATTATAACAACCAGCCGGCGGCCGGCCGCGATAAAAACGACATCAAGCTCGTCAGTGGTATCAGCTATAAATTCTGATTTGTTCTCAAGTGATGCCCGCCACTTTGGGCGCGTGGTCGAAAAATTTACGGCGCGAGCCTTTCTAATTTCCAGGCATCATCCGGCTGTCGCGTGTAGGAAAAACGGTCATGCAAGCGGCTGGGACGCCCCTGCCAGAATTCAATCCGTTCTGGTCTTAAAATGAACCCGCCCCAGTTTGGTGGCAGGGGAATACCCGTGGGAAATCGTTTCTCCATCTCCTGCCATTTTGCTTGGAGGGCGGCCCGGTCGGGAATGGCTTCGCTTTGGTTGGATGACCAAGCGGCCAGCCGGCTGCCGCGCGGACGGCTCTGGAAATACGCCTCAGATTCCGCCACCGGCAATTTAGTCACGGTTCCCGCCACACAAACCTGCCGCTCTAATTCTTGCCAGAAAATGGTCAGCGCCGCGTTCGGATTCGCCGCCAGTTCGCGGCCCTTGCGGCTATCGTAGTTCGTGAAAAAGATGAAGCCGCGGTCGTCCACGGATTTCAGTAGCACCGTTCGTGTCGAGGGTTTGCCGTTTGGGTCCACCGTCGCCAGCGTCATCGCGTTGATGTCGGCGGGACGATGATTACCGATGGCGCTCCACAGTTTGTAGAGCGCGATGCCGATCTTCCGCCAGCGGCTTTGCGATGGTTCGCCCGTCGCGTCGTGGAACCACGCCTCAAACTGCGCGAGCGGGTTGGCGTCCAGCGCCGCGCGGTCGAGTGCGCCACGCCGGTAATCTTCGCGGAAATCGCCCAGGTTCATTTTACATTGTGCGGAAAACGGTCAGGCCGAGGATCAGGACGAACGTCGCAAACGCCAGCCGCAAGCCGCTCAAAAACCGCGTGCGCGCTTCGGTGGCTGTGGACCAGCCGATCAGGTCGCGCAGTTTCCATGGCGTGACGGTGAACCAGATGCCGGCCACGACGAGGACATAGGCCCAAGCCTGGATGACCAGCACGAACGGCGATTCTCCGAGGTGCGGCCGACCGGTGTCCACCATCAATTTGCCCAGCAGCAACAGCAGCACGGCCAGTCCGCGCACGGCGAGGAAATCGCGGACAAAGAGGCACGACAGCACTCCGACCGCGGCGAAGCCGCCGACCATGTAGGGCTTGAAGGCGGAGAAGTCCGCAATCGGCTCGCCATTCACGTTCCAAACGAACCAGGCCGTGGCCAGCAGCATCAGGACACAGCCCGCCACGAAGTTGCGCGGAAATTTACGGGCGGCCGCGGCGAGTTGCGCCGGTTTGGCTAGGCCATAAACCTGCGGCAGCCCCATGCCGAGGCCGAGTAATACTGACAAGAGCGACAATTTCATGCGGTGAAATTAAACCACGAAACCGCTGGAATGGACACGAAGAAAATCAACGTGTTCAAAATCGTTCCGCCCGCCGCCGGCATTTCAGGGGTTTTTCCCGGCCAACAATTTCCAAACGCGCAGCGCCTCGGTCGCGCCCCACGCCTGCGCATCGCAGCCGCGTTGTGTGTGCGGCGCGTCGCCGTCCAGGATTTCCGGAATCTGGCCGAGACAGCCCTCATTCAGGATTTTTTCCGAACTGCCCAGATAACTTTTCGCCGCCCCACCCGCCGCCGGAGAAAAATCCCACGCCCGCGCCAGCGCCTCGCAAAAGGTCGGGAACGTCCAGGTCCATGCCGTGCCGTTGTGGTAGGCCGGTTTGCGGCGCGTGTCCTCGTCGCCTTCGTAACGGGGCCAATAGGGATCAGCCGGATGGTTCAAAAGATATCCGTCACGTTCGATTGGCAATGGCACAGTCACCGGCAGTGGTGCGAGCGAACGCAGCGCACCGGGTACGACGAGATATTTCTGCGCCGCCTCGACACAACGTTTTGCCCGTTCGCCGGCGGCGAGGCCGAGACTTACGGCAAACAGACAGTTACTCCGTAATGCATCGCTCGCGGTGGCGTCACGCGCGATAACGCGCGGGCCGGCCAGCAGCACGTCGGCGAACCATCCCTGTGTCTCCAGCCAGAATAGTTTTTCAAACGAAGCCGTCGCGTGGTCGGCCAGGTCGCGCCATTTCTTTTGTTGGAGTTCACGCTTCAGCGTGTCCGCCGAACCCGCTGCAGATTGAACTCCGGCGATTTTTTCCAGCAACCGCAATAGCCGGATCCACAACACCTGGATCTCCACCGGATAACCTTCGCGCGGCGTGCCGGCGGGATAATTGGTGTCCATCCAGGTGAAATGGCTCGGGCTCCAGATGAGCGCAGAATCGGTGTCCATGCGGATGCCGTTGGGGGTGCCTTTGGCATAATTTTCCGCGATGCTCTCCAGCACCTCGCGGATCGTGCGCCCGTTTTCGTCCACTGGCGTGGCAAAAAAATCTTTAATTTTGGATTTCGGATTATGAATCTCGGCTATCTCCTCGCACACGACGGCGAACCACAGCGGCGCGTCCGTGGTGTCGCGGTTGGAAACGTCATTCCCGTGGATCGTATTTGGCAGCGTGCCGTCCTTCTCGAATTTGGCGAACGTGAGGACTAATTGCTTCACCTCGTCGGTCATGCCAGCCACCAGCAGCCCGCGCGCCGCAATCAGCGAATCGCGCCCCCAGTCGAGAAACCACGGATAGCCGGCAATGACGGTTTTGCCCGCGTCGCGCCGGACGACAAATTGTCTCGCCGCAGATTCCAGTTGCGTGGCAAATGTGGTTTCGGATTTTTCGTTTTCCGCTTTCCGCTTTTCGCTTTTGATTTCCCCGGGTTCCGCCGTGAGCACCAGGGTGATGTCCGCGCCCTTAGCCAGCGGCAGCTCGAACCAGCCGGGGCTGTAGGCGTCGCCGCTGCCGGTCTGGCCGCGCGTCTGTTCCACCGGATGCGGGATGTTCTCGCACCACTCCGGCTGCGGATGATATTCGCCGGCGTCGGCGACCACCCGGAGCTGGCGGTCCGGTGCCGGGGTGAATTCAAACCCGGTGCGATTTGTAATTTCGCGGCAGTTGGACGCGAAATGAAAATCGGCGCCGCCATTGCGCTTCGTCTCGCTGTGAAAATTCCGGTCCTCGATATCCACGCGCACGGTGAGGCTCACCTCGGCGCTGGCGGGGAGCTGCTTGCCGCCCGCGCGTTTTTCCGATGGCCGGAGGAAGTGGAAGACGGTCGTGTTCTCGCCCGCCGTCATGGCGGCGCGCAGTTCGATCTCCACCGTGCGTCCGTCGCCGGCGTTGGCCACGAAATTCCAGACGGCGGTGGCGCCGGCCTGGAACGACCCGAGATTCTTGAAATCGAGCGGCGAAAGGAAGCCGTCGGCGTTCACCCAGACGCGGAGGCGCTTCACGAAAACATGGCGGTCCACCGGCACGGTGGGGTTGAGGTTCGCGCCGAGCGCGCAGTCGTATTTGGAGTTAACGCGGCCGAGGTCAACGCACAGCCGGGCCATGCCGCCGATGCCGTTCGTGAGCAGGACCAGGTCGTCGAATTGCGGATTGCGGATTGCGGATCGCGGAATGGCGGAAAGAAAACGGACGGCTGCGGAAACTTTTTGCGCGGTGGTGGCGTAACGTTCCACGGTCAACTGCGTGTCACCGTCCGGCTGGCCCGGCGCGAAGCAGGCAATATGAACCTCGCCGTTGGCAATGGATTGAACGTGTATTGCGCTGATGCCTTCATTCCGCCCTCCGCCCTCCGCATTCCGTGTTTCCAGCGTCGCCCGGAACGGCGCGGAATCTTCAATCAACAGCCAATGGCCGGGCGGCACCAGCGTGACGCGGCGGGCGTCAATCAGGGTCCAGCCGACAACGCGCGGAAAAACGTTACCGGCGGCGACCTCCGCCAATACTTGGGAGAACGGAGTCTTAACCGGGCGCGCGGCGAATTCACTCGCGGCGGCGAGAAAGTTTTTCGGCGAACGCCCGACCTGCTCCGCGAGCAACTGCCAATCCAGTCCGTCAATGGTTTCGGCGGCGATGATTTTATTGAGCGACTCCAGAGCCCACGCGGCCTGCGCCCGGGCGCGGCGATAATCGTCGCCGCTCAAGCCGGCCGGCTTCTCCGTCGGCGCGAGGCAGAAAGCCGCGCCCGGCGCGAGCGTGACCGTGGTCACCTCTTTGGTGACGGACAAGACTGGCAACGGCTGGCCGAGCAGGTCGAATTTGAAATTTGAAATCTGAAATTTGATCTCGGCGGAGGCCGGCGCCAGCGCGCTTTCCTTTTCAACCTCGGTATTTACCAGCACCAGCACCGAGTCCTTGCCTTCGGCGGATTCGCGGAGCAGCGCATAGACCGGCGAATCCGGCGCGCTCAGGCGCGTGAGTTTGGCGCCGTCAAAAAAACACGGGTGGTCGGAGACGAGCCGGTTGAGCCGGGCGAGTTCGGGGACGATATTTTCGGCCGCCTCCCAGTTCAGGCCGGTGTTGCCGTGGACGCGGATTTTCTCGGCGGCCAGCCATTCCACGCCGCAAGTGAAGCCGAAGCCACCGCTCGGGCTGGTGAGCGCGCACAGGCGGTTGCGGAGCAGCGACCACGCGCGCCCCTTTTTGGCGAGGCGATCGTTGTCGTGCGTCTCGGAATAATGCACGTAGCTGCCCACGCGCGTGTTCTGGCGGTTGGCGTAGTCGAGATACCACGCGACCTCGCGGCCGGAATAATTTTGGAACAGCTCCGAGTAGGCCCATTGCATGCCGCCCTCCGTGAGCAGCAGTTCCGTGGCGTCCCACGAGCCGCCGAGGCCTTCGAGCAGAAAAATTGTTTCCGGGAATTCATCCTGCACGCGGGCCACGATGTATTGCCACGCCGGCGCCGGGATTTTGTAGCCCGCATCGCAGCGGAACCCGTCCACGCCGCGCCGGCACCACGTCAGCAGCGAATCGGCGATCATGTCCCAGAGCCGCACATCGTGCTGTTCCAGTTCCACCAGGTCCTCCCAGACCGTGCCCCACGCGCCGGGGCTGGCGAATTCGCCGTCTGGCTTTTTTAGAAAAAACTCCGGATGATTCTCCTGCAAGGTGGAGCCCCAGCCCGTGTGGTTGATGACAATATCAATGAACACCCGCGCGCCCAGCGCATGGGCGGTATGGGTGAGTTCGCTGAACTGATCAATGCCCGTGGTGCGCTGGTCAAACTCGACGAGCGCGGGGTCCACGGCCGTCAGGTCCAGCGCGGCATACGGGCTGCCGAAACGGCCGAAGCGCGCGTACGTCGTGGGCGTCGGATGCACGGGCAGCAAATGAATGATGCGGCAGCCGAGCTGGTTAACGATGAAGGGCAGTTGTTGAGTGAGGTCGCGGAATTTTCCCGATGGCGGCAGCGTGGCGTAGCCGAGCGCTTCGAGGGACTTCAGTTGGGCGTCCATTCGCTCATCGGCAGTGGCGGCCAGTTTTTTGGTGGCGCCAAACAGGCGCGTGAAGGCGCAGTAAAGGGTGCCGGCCGTGCGCGTGAAGTTGGGGTGGACGGAAATGCCCACGTCCGCGCCGTCCGGCCAGTGCTGCCAGTTTTTCTCATCCAGCAGATAGGCCTTGGCCTTGAAGTAGCCCACCTCGGCCAGCGGCAGCTCGATCTGCCAGCCGTCGGCGGTGGGCTGCATCGGCACATCTCGCCAGGAGGAATTGGCCACCACCGCCTGCCCGGCGTGGGCCGAGATGATTTCGCGGCGGCGGGCGGCGGCGCGGCCCAGGTTCGTGCGGAGGCGGGCGGACCAGTTCTTTTGCCCGGCGACGTTGGGGCCGGCGCGGATGGTGAAAAGGATTTTGTCGCCAACAAAACGCAGGAGGCGTTTGCCGGTGACGGGAGACATGCTGGGCTGGGGTGGTTCCACCTGAAAAAGTTTTAACAGGAAGCCGGCGCCGGCGAAAGCAAAAGCGAACTTGGTTTTTCTTGCTCCCAACCGATCGCGCTTTTAGCCCGCGAAAGCGGCGGCCCGCCCACGCGCCCGCCGGGCGGGGAACAAGGCCGTGCCGGGGCAATTGCCGCTGACCATCATCTCCCGGGGCCGGTTCGACAAGAGCGAGCCCACGCTCCATCGCGGCGAAGATTTGGACATCCCCACTTTCATCCGCCGCGGCATCGCGTTGAATTGAGGACGGGCGGGATTTGAAACCTGGAGAAACGAAAGGGAATCTTTAACGGACGTTCGGGAACTTGCAGTCAATTCTCATATTACGCCACTGGTCATTATACTCTACTGCATCCAATCAGGCATCCAGTCTGGCCGTAAACAGGGAATGATTCGGCGACGCATTGAATCAACCCGCTTACCAGTCTCGTCGTAAAGCTGAACTCCAAACCAAGAACACTCAATCCGCCAGAGATGCTGCGGAGCGTGAATAGATCCGGAAGTGTCAATAAACCAACTGCCGTTCGTGAATGAATATGTGCCGGTCTGGTCACTACCACCGTCATAAACAATCCTCGCGTGGCCACCGGAAAACTGCCAGTAAAAATCGCCCTCAAGCGCGAGATTGGGATTCGCAACATACCGACCCGATGGCGACGAAGGGTTTGTGAGAAAAGCAAGCGCGACAACCACCAAAAGCCCGGCACCGGCAATCAAAATGTAGCGTTTCCGACGTGACATAACGCAAGTGGCCTAACTAACAATGGATGCCCGGTTGTTCAGTCTATCCATTTTCGTGAATTTGACTTTAGGACGGTGTCGTAAACTTGTCGAGCAGCGTTTAAGCGGCCGGCAGCGTGAACCCCTGCGAAACGGCCGGGAAACTTTAGCGGACCTTTGGGAACTCGCAGTCTATTCTCATATCAGGCAGCATCATCGTCTGACTCTCGTTTAATTTGGCGTCCGGTATAAAGGCATGAACCGACAGCAATCACAAGCCACAGCACCGGAATGCTGAGGCACATGAGCGTGATGTTCCACGGCGCGTCAAGCTGCCAACTACTGTAAAGTATAAAACCAAGGAGGGCGATGCTGATCGGGATGGTGACAGCCGACTGGCTCCGCTTCTTCTTCAAATAATCTGTGCCCGATTTGTGCATAGCGTGTAATGCTGCCTAACTAAGAATGGAAGACCGGTTGTTCAGTCTATCCAATTTCATGAGTTTGACTTTAGGCCGGTGCCGTAAACTTGTCGAGCAGTGTTCAAGCAGCCGGTGGTCGTGAAAAAGTTCCCAGCAAACACGGCACGCATGGCGGGAGGCAATCGGGGTGGGCCGGCCAAATCTGGCTGCGGGGAATACCGCACCGGTTTTGGGCTTCGACGGGAAGCGCAGCGCCACGCCGCTTTCGCAAGCACGGAAAATATTCGCTTCCCGAATGTTTCTTGTCTGTCCGAAATCGCCGTCGCCGCTCCCACTCTGCCGGCGCAGTTCAAAAAGCTTCGCGCGTTTCGGCGTCCCCGGCGCCCAAGCCATCGTCGATGATTTGGGGAGCCGGATTGTAGACCCCAAGGACAAAGCCACCACCGCTGCCAAAGCTAAAGCCCCCACCGCCTGGAACGGCCACCACAGTCAAAACGCCAAAATAATCATAAATATCTTGAATAAAGATGCTTGGAACACAAACAACCACGTTATTAACGTCTTTGAACCACGTAAATAACGTGGTTGACCGCCCAAATAACGTCGTCGACCACGTTATTAACGTCCTGCACCACGTTAAAAGCGTGGCTGAACCATCCAAAGAACGTGGTGGACGGGGAAATTAACGTGGTTGACCTCGTAAAAAACGTCCTCGACCACGTTAATCAGGTTGTTGAACGACGTAAAAAACGCGGTTGACCCGGCAGTCAACCGCCCACACGAAAGATATATCATGCCATTTGATCCCACGAAACCCGTTGAAGACTTCGTCAGGCCATTCGGTTGGCTTAAAATCGGTTCGATTTTTGTTTGATTGCTTTGGCGGCGGCGGGCAATTAACTTGGCTTCGAATTTGCTGGAGACAAGCATGGCGACGCCCACATTAAATGCCGGTGAGGAAGCTCAATTGATGCAGACAATTGAGATGTTCGAGGTCATTGTGCAGTCGCAGCCGTCGGACACCCAATCGCTGGAAATCCTCAAGGAGGCCTACTCCAAACTCAGTCGCGAGAATGACGTGGTGAACACGTCCAAGCGGATTGCGCAGGCGTACTTGCAGCAGGGACAGTTGTCGTCGGCGATCCTGGAATATGAGACGGTGCTGCAGCGGCGGCCCGATGATGCGGATGTGCGCGCGGCTTTGCGGCAGATCGAAGACAAGGCCAGCAGCGCCGTGGTGCAGCCGACGGCCGATCAGGTTTCGATGGCGTCGGTGTCGGATACAACGGTGCAGCGCCGCAAGACGAGGTCCGCGGCGTCCGATGAGGTGGATGATGGCCGCAAGACGATGTATAAAATTTACGTCGAGAGCAAATTGATCACGGCCGGGGATTTTGACTTGTGCTGGCGGAACGTGGATGTGGCGCTGGCGCCGACGGATCCGGTGGAACCGTTCATCCAGATGCTGCATGAGAAGGGTATTTTTCAGATGGACAAGTCTCTGCGGTTGATTTCGGACAAGTCGCGCGTGGCGTATCTGCCGCTGAATCGTTACGACGTGGAAATGGACCTGACGCGCGGGTTTCCTTCGGATGTGTGCCGGCGCTGGTGTGTGCTGCCGATTGACCGCATGAGCAAGTCGATTCTGGTGGCGACGGCCAATCCCTTCAACCAGCAGGCGGCCAAGGAACTGGCCGAGGCCACCACGCATCGGTTGCTGTGGTATATCTCCGCACCGATCGACATCATCGGCAACCTCCGCAAAGCCTTCCGCTGACCATGGCTAAAATCAAGTCATTTGCCGAACGTATCGCCGATGCCCTCGTCGAGGACGGATTACTGAGCCCGAACCAGATTGAGGAGTTGCTGGACCGCCAGAAAAAGGAGGGCGCCCGGCTGGTAAAACTGCTGATCGACAAGGATAAACAGTATGTCAGCCCCGACGATCTGGCCGTCAGCATGGGCCGGGTGCTGAATGTTTCGCCCATCAACCTGACGCGCCTCAATATTTTGCCCGAAGTGGTGGATCTGGTGCCGCGCGATACGGCCCACAATCACAAGGTGATTCCCGTCAGCCGGCTGGATAACCGGCTGTTCCTCGCCATGGCGGATCCGTTGAATGTTCTGGCCCTCGACGACGTCAAGCGCATCACCAAGCTGGAGATCACGCCGCTAATCGCCTCGGAAAAGGCCATCACGGACAAGCTGAATGCCATCGACGCCACGAAGACTGGGTCCATGGAGGACATCATTCAGGACGCGCAGAAGCGCAGCGACGCCGAGGGCGAAGCCGATACCATCGAGTCCATCAGGGAATCCCGGGACGAGGTGAATTTGGACCAGCTGGCTGCGTCCAGCGAGGAAGCGCCGGTCATCAAGCTCGCGAATTTGATTGTCCTGCAAGCCATCAAGGATCGCGCGAGCGACATTCACCTTGAGCCCTTTGAAAAAGTGATGCGGCTGCGCTACCGCATTGACGGTGTGCTGCTGGATGCCACGCCGCCGCCGAAACAGTTGCAACTGGCGCTCGCCTCGCGTTTCAAAATCATGTCGAACCTCGACATCGCCGAGCGCCGCCTGCCGCAGGACGGGCGCATGCGGGTCAAGGTCAGTGGACGGGATTTCGATTTGCGCGTCTCGGTGCTACCGACCGTGCACGGCGAGAAAATCGTGCTGCGCGTCCTCGACAAATCCAACCTGTCCGCCAGCCTCGACAAGCTTGGCCTCGACGACGGGACGTTCAAGCAGTTCAAGAACGCCATTGACGCCCCGCACGGCCTGATTCTCGTCACCGGCCCGACGGGTTCCGGCAAGACCACCACGCTTTATTCCGCGCTGAACGAGTTGAACAATCCGCAGTGGAACATCATCACCGTGGAAGACCCGGTGGAATTTCAGATTCCCGGCATCAACCAGGTGCCGACGAAGAAGGACATCGGCCTTTCCTTCGCCAACGCGCTGCGCTCGATTCTGCGCCAGGACCCGGACATTATCATGATCGGGGAAATCCGCGACACCGAGACCGCGGAAATCGCGATTGAGGCAGCGCTGACCGGTCACCAGGTGCTGTCCACGATGCATTGTAATGATGCGCCCGGGGCCATCGCGCGCCTCGATGACATGGGCATCACGCCGTTTTTAATCTCATCCTCCGTCATCCTTTCCTGCGCTCAACGGCTGATGCGGCGCATCTGCTCCCATTGCAAGGAACCGGTGACGTATCCGGCGAAAATGTTTGAGGACCTCGGCATGGATCCCGTGGTGTTTGACGGCGTGCAACTTTTCCGCGGTCGGGGCTGTGACCGCTGCAAGAATTCCGGCTACGTCGGCCGTATGGCGATCATCGAGGCCATGACCATCACCGACCAGATCCGCAAACTCATCATCTCCCGTGCCAGCACCCGGGAAATGGCCAAGCTCGCCGTCAATCAGGGGATGCGCACGCTGCGCATGGTGGCGCTAGACCGGGCCCGCGATGGGATTTCCACGCTCGAGCAGGTTATGCTCGGCACCTCCGCCTACTAATAACTCCAGTTGGGAGCATGCGGCTTCGGCCCGGACAAGGTCCACGGCGGCGGTTGTGCCTGCCAGCTGGGCTTGGCGGCCACCGGCTTGGGCACGGGTGTGCTGACGGCCGGCAGCGGATTGATGCCCGTGGGCCGGGAATATTCGTTTGCCAGCGGTGGAATGTCCCGCCCCGCCGGATTGACCACCGGTACCGCTTGAAGATACGGATCCGGTGCCGGCGCCGGCGCGGGTGTCGCGGAATAACGCGTTGATCCCGGCGCAGTATCCGGCGGCAGACTCGGTTGCATCAGTGCCCGGAACCGTTCCATGTCGGCCACTTGCTCGGGATCCGGCTTCGGCGGGCTGGGTTGAAAAAAAACACTGTTCCAATGGGATCTTTGTTTCTCCTCCGGCACGGCTCCGGGACTTTGTTCGTTTAAGTTAAAAAGCGGGTTGAAATTTCTCGTCCCCGGCAACCCCGGCTGCGTTGTCTGGCGGTAGGGATTGTTCTCATCGTTCTGTTTTTTAACCGCGAACGGATTGTCATCGCTCGTTTCCCGCCAGTAGGCATTCCCGGCCCGGCTGTTGGAGGTCGTCATGGCCTCCGACCTTTGCTCGCGCAGCAAAAACTTTTCCTCCAGCGATAGGCCTTTTTCACCGGACCGGTCCGGCACGCCCAGGATTTGCTCCGGCGTCTGGATGCCGAGAATCTGCTCTGGCGTCAGCAGCGTCCAGTTCTTCTGCCGGTCCAGAGCGTCTTTAACCGAGGCATCGTTGTTGTTCCGCATGATGGGCTTCGGCAAAGGCAGGTCTGGCGTGTAATCATTGAACAACGAGTGCGGCGCATTGTAATCACCGGCTTGGTGCTGGGAGCCGGACAGAAAGGAATTTGCCTTGGTCGATGACAGATCCGCCGGTTTGGAGAAAATAATCGTCTGCTGCGCCGGCGCCGAAAACGCCATCGCCACGAATGCCGCCAACATCACCAATCTGGACGGGAAAATATACATCTAGTCATTACACGCTAAAGCAATGGGCAACTTTGTCAAAAAGGAATTCAACAGGAAAAACCGTGCCGCCGGTTCCCTCGGCTTCACTGCCTTTCATATTCGCCTTTGCCAAGCCGTTTATAGACCTGGAAGCCGGACTTTTTGGCGTCCGAGATGGACAGCGGCTTGAGCTTGTGCGGCGTGCTGAAGCCGGAAATGATTTTGCGCACCGGCTTCTTGCAGGCTGGACAATTCGTCAACGGCTTGGCCGACAGCGGCCGGTTGAGCGTGAACGTCCCGCCGCAGATTTTGCATTCGCCCTCGCACAGTTCGTATTCGTAAAGTGGCATGATTGAATTTAGGTTCCAAACGAAAGGTTTTGCAAGTTATGTCGCGCGCATGAGACCGGTCTTGCGCCATTCCTTGAGCTTGGCATTCGCCAATTCCAATTGTTTTGGACTGAAATTTGACCCGGCTTCCATCTGCCGGATGATTTTATCCGCGCGTGGAAAATTTCCAAAATGCGCCGCGAAAATTTCCGCCAGCTTCAGGCGCAGTTCAAAATCCTGCGGCTGGGCTTTGATTTTCTCCTCCAGCAGTTCAATCGCCGTGCCGCCGAATCCCTGCGCTAGCAGTTCATCAACCGATTCCGGCGGTGCAGCCGGTTCTGTGGTTTTCAGCTTTGGTCTGCTCCATTCGCCGATTGAACGCCGCGCAAACTCGATGTGGTCTGTGGAAGCGTGCGGCTGTTTTTCCAGTTGCTGCAAGACTTCATGCGCCTTCGCCGGCTGCCGTAGATCTTGCGCGTAAAGCCGGACCAATATCATCGTCGCACCGCTATCGGCCGGGTTTTTCGCCAGTAGCGATTTGAGCCGTTGTTCCGCCTCGGCGAATTTTCCTTGCTCCCGTAGCCGCGCGGCCTCGGCCAGCGGTTTGGGAGTTTGCACGCGGTCTTGTCTCACGCCGAGAAACTCCAGCGTCATTTCCAGCGTCGAGATGTCCACCTCGCCGGACCGCTTGAGTTCCTCGCACAGCTTGACCGCCTCTTCTCTCCGCCCGTTGTGGATCAAATGGGCAATTTTGTCCATGTAGTGCCTGCTCTTTCCTGGATCAAATGGGCGCTTATCATGGAGTTCCGGGTCAATGATCCGGAGGAAGCCTTGAGTTAAAATTTCGGAAAGGCCGCTGCGTAAAATTATCCCGATGGAGATGGGAATGACTATCAGCATCGGGATGCCCGCGGCGCCCAAATCAGGTTGTTCAACCAGCAGGAGAAACGCCGCCGCCAAAAGCAAGACCATCAGGCTTCGAACCGTCCGTGAAACATGATGCGATCGTTTGCTTTCGCCGCCGCCGGTTTTGTCCAGGCCGGTCAGCCACCATACGCCGCCCGCCACCAACACCAAAATGCCGATGTTCAGGAAAATCATCGGGAAGCCAGCTGCTTTACTTCTTCAAAAACGCGCTGAACAAGTCAATCGGCAGCGGCAGGAACGTCGTCGTGTTATGTTCGCTAGCCATTTCGCGCATGGTCTGGAGATAGCGCAATTGCAGCGCAATCGGTTCCTTCGCGATCAAGCCGGCGGCCTGCACCATTTTTTCGGCGGCCTGGAATTCGCCTTCGGCATTCACCACTTTCGCGCGGCGTTCGCGTTCCGCCTCGGCCTGCTTGGCCATCGCGCGCTTCATGCTGTCGGGCAACGCTACTTCTTTCACTTCCACCGATGTGACCTTGATGCCCCATGGCTCGGTCTGTTTGTCGATGATCTCCTGCAATTTCTGGTTGATGATGTCGCGCTGGGACAGCAGTTCATCCAGCGCCGATTGGCCGAGCACGCTGCGCAAGGTCGTCTGCCCGATGAGCGATGTGGCTTTCCAGTAATTTTCCACCTTCACCACCGCCGCGTTCGGGTCCACGACGCGGAAATATATCACCGCATCCACTGTGGCCGGCACATTGTCCTTGGTCATGATCTCCTGTTTGGGCACGTCAATGGTCACGACGCGCAGATCCATCTTCACCATCTTGTCGATCATGGGAATCAGGAAAATCAGCCCCGGCCCTTTCGCGCCCTGCAGTTTACCGAGCCGGAAAATCACGCCGCGCTCGTATTCGCGCAAAATGCGCATGGCTTGCGGCAGAATGAAAACCGCCAGAATGACGATGACGACGACGACCGAAATTATCCCGCCGCGAAGGGCTAGAGCGATGAGTTGTTCCATAATATGTAGTTTGTTTAGTTTTTTGGTTTTACCTGCAAAGTCAGTCCGCTGATGCCCGTCACCTCGACGGGTTGGCCGGCTTCCACCGGCACCGGGCTTACCGCGTTCCACGTTTCACCTTCAATGAACACCTTGCCGCCCGCCGAATCAATACGCGAAAGCGCGTTCACCGTCCGCCCCAGCATCGTTCCAGTGCCGGTCTGGGCCGGTTTGAACTGCGCGCGAATACCTTTGCTGACGACGAATATGAAAAACGCCGCCGTTAAAATCGTTGCTGGGAAAATCCAGAACAGCGACAGCCCGAAACCCGGCCCGGCCTGGCTGAACAGCATCATCGCTCCGAGGAAAAAGGACAGGATGCCGCCCGTCGTCAGCACGCCGTGCGTCGGCGAAAAAACATCCGCCAGAAACAGCATGACCGCCAGCCCGATCAGCACGAGTCCGGTGACATTGACCGGCAGAATCGCGGACATGTAGAGCACAAGGATCAGAGCCATGGCCCCGACCACGCCCGGCAGAATCGCGCCCGGGCTGCTCAACTCGCCCATGATGCCGTAAATCACCATCAGCATCAGGATGAACATCACTTCCGGCCGCAAAAATAATTGGGAAAAGCGTTCAAACGCGTTCATCGGGATTTCCACGATGGTGGCCTTGGCGGTGTTGAGCTTTTTGCCGTTGATTTCGCGGCCGCCCAGTTGCTTGAGCAAATCCGTCAGGTCGTCCGCGATGAAATCAATGACATTGGTTTTCAGCGCTTCTTCCGCCGTGATGGAGGCGCTTTCCAGCACGGCGGATTTGGCCCAATTCACGTTGCGATGACGTTTGTCGGCGATCGATTTGGCGAAGCTGGCGGTGTCGTTCTCCATCTTCTGCTTCATCACATCGTCGGTTTTTTCCACGCCGCCGCTGGCGCCCAACTCCACCGGATGCGCCGCGCCGATGCGCGTGTGCGGCGCCATCACGGCCACGTCCGCCGCCATGGTGATGAATACGCCCGCGCTGCCCGCCCGCGCCGGTGCCGGCGACACATAGACCACCGTGGGGATGTTTGCGGCGTAAAATGACTCGACGATTTTCGAGGCCGAATCCACCAGGCCGCCCGGCGTGTCGAGCTGGATGATGAGGCATTCGTCTTGTTGCGCGGCGGCCACTTCGAGCGCGCGGCTGATGTAGCTGGCCGTCGCTGGGCCGATGGCGCCGTCAATTTTGATCAGCCCGACCTGCGCAGCGTTGACCGCCACACTGAAGAAGATTCCAACTACCGCGATGAAACGCCAGAGCCGCATAAGTTTCCAGTTCGAATCCACCTTAACAAATGCCGCCCTCGCCGCAATGGAAACTTATCGCCAGTCGTTCGTTGAAAAGTGGTGCTGAGGCAACCGCAGTCCAGGCGTTCGCGCAAATCGGCAATCGCTGGTCAATCGCTTGTATCTGGACTGCGCGCGGTTCACCGCCGCTTTCTAGCTCACAACCCGTGGAAAAATCGCCTTTTGCTTTCGCGCGCCGCCCTTTAACTTGCTCGCTGCAATGGCCCTCAAACTGTTCAATACGCTGACCCGTTCCGTGCAGGAATTCAAACCGCTCGACGCCGGCGGGAAAAAAGTCGGTATGTATTGTTGCGGGCCGACGGTTTATGACTTCGCGCACATCGGCAACTGGCGCACGTTTGTCTTCGCCGACCTCGTCCGCCGCACACTGGAATTTTCCGGCAACGACGTGACGCACGTCATGAACATCACCGACGTGGAGGACAAGATCATCAAGCGCGTCCGGGAAACCCAAACCACGCTGCGCGAGTTCACCGGCAAATTCGAAGCCGCCTTCCTGGACGATCTGAAAGCCCTCGGTTGCCGCGAGCCGCACCAGAAACCCCGCGCCACGGAATCGATCGCGGAAATCATCGCGCTCATTGAAAAGCTGATTGCGCGGGGCATCGCTTACCAGGCCAACGACGGCTCGGTTTATTTTTCCATCGCCAAATACCAGGGCTGCGGTTGCCACTACGGGCAGTTGTTGAAGTTGAATCTGGATGAAATGCGCGCCGGCGAGCGCGTTGCTTCAGATGAATACGAAAAAGAATCCATCGCTGACTTTGCGCTCTGGAAAGCGCGCGTGCCGGACGACGGCGATGTGTTCTGGCCAAGTCCTTTCGGCGCCGGCCGGCCCGGCTGGCACATCGAATGTTCCGCCATGAGCATCAAGGCGCTCGGTGAGACATTTGATTTGCACCTGGGCGGCGAGGATTTGAAATTTCCGCATCATGAGGACGAAATTGCGCAGAGCGAAGGCGCTACTGGCAAGCCATTTGTGAAATTCTGGCTGCACGGCGCACACCTGCTGGTTGAAGGCAGGAAGATGAGCAAGTCGCTCGGCAATTTTTTCACGCTGCGCGATCTGTTGGCCAAAGGGTTCACCGGCCGCGAAGTGCGTTATCTGCTGCTCACCGCACATTACCGCGAGACCTTCAATTTCACGCTCGACGGTTTGCACGGTGCCAAGACGGCGTTGGCCCGGATTGATGAATGTGTCGGCAAACTGCGCGAACTGGCCGGCGGCGTCACTGCTGCCCCGGAATCAGGATTGCCGGAGCAGTTTTCCGCCGCGCTGGCGGATGACCTCAACATTTCTGCCGCCTGGGGCGCCGTCTTTAAGTGGGTGTCGGCAGCCAACAAGCGGCTTGCCGAGAATTCCATGAATGCGCCAGCGGCGGCGGCGGCATTGGCGGCGTGGGAAAAAGTGGATTCCGTCCTCGGCGTCGGCGTGAATTCGGAAGCGGAAATTCCCGCCGAAATCTCCGCGCTGGCCGCCGAGCGCACCGCTGCGAAAAAGGCCAAAGATTTCAAGCGCGCCGATGCCATCCGCGACGAGTTGAAAGCCAAAGGCTGGGTCATCGAAGACACGCCGAAGGGCATCAAGCTGAAGAAGAATTGAATTATGAAAACATTCTACGCCCAACCTTCAACTCCGAACGCCCGAGTGCGTGGCCTTCGGAGTTGGAAGTTGCATGTTCAATGTTGAATGTTTTCCCCATGAAAATGAAAGGCCTGTTCATCACGTTTGAAGGCACCGAGGGCTGCGGCAAGTCCACGCAGATTGCACTGCTGGCGGAGCGCCTGGGCGCGCTCGGCCGGCAAGTACGCACCTTGCGTGAGCCGGGTGGCACGCCCATCGGCGAGGAAATCCGCCATACGCTCAAGCATAGCGAGCAAAATCACGCGATGACCGCCGAGGCCGAGTTGCTGCTCATGAACGCCAGTCGCGCGCAGCTCGTCCGCGAAGTCATCCGGCCCGCGCTGGTCGCCGGCGAGATTGTTTTGTGCGACCGCTTTTACGATTCCACGATGGCGTATCAAGGCTACGGCCGCGAATTGGACCTGGCCAAGGTGAAATCCGTCATCGAGTTTGCCGTCGGCGAAACGAAACCGGACTTGACGTTGTTTCTTCATGTCCCGGCGGAAGTCAGCGCCGAGCGGCTCCGTTTGCGCCAATCCACGCTGCCGGTTGTTCGTGACCGGATCGAGGCGGCGGACCGGAAATTTTTCGAGCGGGTCGCTCACGGCTATGGCGTCCTCGCGGCGGGCGAACCGCAGCGCGTCAAATTCGTCAACGGCGCGCAGCCGGTGGCGGCGGTCTGCGCCCAGATTTGGGAGGTCGTCCAGCCGCTCTTGCCCTAGGTCGGCCGCTGGTGATTTTGTTTGCCGGATTCAAAACGCAGGGTAAGTTTCCTCTGAACATGATTGAAAAAACCATCAGCGAGATTGAGGAAAAAATCAGCGGCGCGGAATCCGTCAGCGCCGAACGCAAGAAGGAACTGCTGAAACTGCTTGGCACGTTGAAGACAGAGGTCGCCAATCTTTCCGAAACCCACGGCGAACAGGCCGACAGCATTGCCGGCTTTGCCAAGCTGTCCGCGCATGAGGCCACGCGCGTGGATCAAAACCCCGAGTTGCGCGAGCTTTCCATTAAGGGCCTGCAATCATCCGCCGGCGGCTTTGAACAGTCGCACCCGCGCCTGGTTCAGATTGTGAACGCCATCAGCAAAACGCTTTCTGACTTGGGAATCTGATCCCCTTCGGGGGGAATCGGAGGGGTGAGTTCCATGAGTACCAATCATTTCTGGTTTCAGGGACTTGCTTGTCCCTCCGGAAAATCAATCCGGCTTTGGTTCCAGTTTTGCAATCGCCGTCATGATTTCGTCGGCAACCTGCTGGTAAATTTCTTTAAGTCGCGTCTTGTCGCAGGTTTTCGCCTCCGCGCGCAATGCTTCAAAGCTCATCGGCCGGCCATATTTTACCGTGACCCGATGCGGCCGCGGAAATTTATGGTTCCGGCCATAAGCCTCAAACGTCCCGAAGACGCGCACCGGCACCACCGGCGCGGCAGACTTGATTACTGTCAGGCCAATGCCGGAACGCGCCGGTTGCAGATTGCCGTCCTTCGTCCGCGTGCCTTCCGGGAATAAAATGATGCCGCTGCCGGCGAGTAAGCGGTCGAGGATTTTCTTCAAACCTTTCGCGCCGCCGCCGTCGCGGTCAACTGGCACGGAATTCCACGAACGCAACAATGCCCCGATGCCGGGATAACGAAACAAACTTTCGCGGGCGAGGTAATTGATATCGCGCTTCAAGCCGGAGCCGACGAGCGGCGGATCGAGAAAACTCGCGTGATTCGAGGCCAGAATCACGCCCCCTTGCAGCGGAACGTTTTCCGCCCCGAAGACGCGCCACCGGAAATAGGTGGCATACATCGCGCGGAAACATGTCCAGCCAATGCGATAGGAAAAGTTCATGACCCGGGCATGGCGGATGGAACGTGGATGCCGGGCTGCCGTCGGCGCGATTTGGTTATGCCATGCTCCATCGTCAATCCTGCCTTATCGTTTTTCGCCGAGGCGTTTTTTGATTTCGGCGATGATCAGTCCGCTGGTCTGATTTGGTGTCTGGCCGGAGTTGTTCACCACCACTGCGCCGAGCGCGATCATTAGCGGGGCAACGGCGCGCTGGCTGTCGCGCTGGTCGCGCGCGGCGAGATTTTCGTGCACGCCGTCGGCGGCGCGGCGGGCGGAACGCTCGGCCAGTGACGCGTCGAGGTAAAACTTGTAATCCGTCTCCGGGAACACATTCGTGCCGATGTCGCGGCCTTCCATCACGAGGTTGCCGAACTGGATGCAGTCGCGCTGCGTTTTTTTCATCCAATCGCGCACCTTCGGCACGGCAGCGACGAGCGCCACGGCGGCGGCGGTTTCTGGCGTGCGGATTTCCTTTTCCGGAAAGTAGCCCTCCACCAGCAGCCGTATCGAAGGCAGGTCGTCCTTCACGTGGCAGTCCAGCTTGGCTTTCCACTGGCGGCACGCGGCGGCGACGGCTTTTTCCTCGCGCACGTCGACGTGTTTCTGCAGGCAATACCACGCCAGCGTGCGATACATCGCGCCGGTGTCCACGTAAACATAGCCGAGCGCCTTGGCCACGAGCTTGGCGTTGGTGCTCTTGCCGCTCGCGCTCGTGCCGTCAATGGCAATGACCATGGGATGTTTTTTCAAATTCATTTTGTCGTAGCTGCGCCTCGGCAGCGCAGCAAAATTATTCAGTCAGCGTCGCTCTGCCGGGTCGCCGCTGCGTTTAATCCGCAAATAAATCATCGCCGCTCAATTTCCGTGTGCGCTGGCCGTCTTTGACTTCCCAAATCTCCGCACCCAAACCGTGCGGCGGCGGCGTGGCCAGCTTCTGGAAAAAATTCGGGAAGGTCTTCTTCACGCAGGCGGGATTTTTAATTTTTATGCCGGGAACTTTCAATCCCAGAATCGCAAAACACATCGCCATGCGATGGTCATTGTAGGTTTCAATCTCCGCGCCGTGCAAGGCCGACGGCCAGACTGTCAGCGTGTCGCCTTCCTCGACCACTTTCGCGCCGCACTTGTTCAACTCCGTCCGCAACGCGACGACGCGCTCGCATTCCTGTACGCGCAGGCGGCCGAGGTCAAAAAACTTGCAAGGCTCAACGGAGCATGGAGTCATGACAATTGCTGTCATAATGCTATCTCCAAGCTGAATAATCCCATTATCCAATTGCCCTCCGCGTGAAAGAACCGGAGGCAAAGGCAATGCGCTAATAAACTGGGAATCAATTTGCCAATTGGAGGTGGGCCAATCAGCTACAGTTATTGGACTGCATTCACGGTTTCCCAAAAGTTCGCCTGCCCCTGCAAAATAACTCCCACTGCTGGCATCTGGCTCAATTTGGAAAACCCCGCCTTGTTTCGGGAAAGCTTCCAGCAGCTTGTGGGTCATCGCCACATACGGCGATTCCTCAGCGTTTTCGCCAACGATTTCAATCTCCCAATTTCCCTGCTTCGCCGAAAGCAGCAATGCTGACGCGAACTGTGAGCTTTCTCCGATGCTGACTTGGCACCTCGTTCCCGCTTTCCGCTTCCCACTTTCCGCTTTTCCCCAAATGTTCACCGGTAGCTTGTCGTTGCCCTTTTCTGCTTCCACACGGTAGCCGAGTTCGCGCAGGGCTTGAAACAGCGCCGCCTGCGGACGCTCATGCATCCGCGGCACGCCGTGCAGCCGGTAAACGCCGCTGCCCAGGCACAAAAAAGGGGCCAGAAACCGCGCCGCCGTTCCCGCGTTGCCCACGAACAAATCCAGCGGCTGCGCTTCCGTGCCGCCGCGCGGCACCGCGCCACCTTGGCCATAAACCGTGATGGTGCGGTTGCACGCTTCCGCTGGTTCCGGTTCCACGTTTACCATGAATCCGAGTTCCTGCAGACATTCGACCATGATCTGAGTGTCTTCGCTCCAAAGTGCACCCTTCAACACCGTCTCGCCGTCCGCCAGCGCCGCCAGAATCAGCGCGCGGTTGGTGATGCTCTTGGAGCCGGGCACGGTGATTTCCGCGCGCACCGGTTTGTCGAGCGGGACGATTTCGATGAGGTCGGGTAGCGGCATCGGGAATTTATTCCGACGAAGTTGATGCCAGGCAGGCGCACCAGTTGTCGCGACGCGATTTGGCGCTGGTGAAGAATGCTTCCACGGCTTTGGCGTCGCCGCTTTTTAACGCCTCCTGAAATTTCTTCAACTCCATCGCGAACGTGTCCAGCGCGCGGGCGAGATTCTTGCGGTTGGCCAGCGCGATGTCCCGCCACATCTCCGGCGAGCCGGAGGCGATGCGCGTGGTGTCGCGAAATCCGGTCGCACAGAGTTCTGCCTGCGATTTGGGGCTGGCCGGATTCAAAACCAGGTTCACCAGCGCCGCGGCCACGACGTGCGGCAGATGGCTCGAACGGCTCACGAGCAGATCGTGCTGCGCCGCGTCCAGCCGGATTGTTCGTGTGCCAAGAGCTTGCCAGAACCGCTCCAGATTGCGGATGGCGGTGGCATTGGATTTTTTGGTCGGCGTGAGGATGTTGATCGCGCCCTCGAACAGATCGGCGCGAGCGGCCAGCACCCCCATTTTTTCGCCGCCAGCCATCGGGTGGCTGCCGATGAAATGAGCGCCGGATTTTTTGATGAGTGATTCCAATCCGCAAACCACATCCGCTTTCACGCTGCCGATATCGGTGACAATGGCGCCGCGTTTGAGCGCGGGCAGAATTCGTTGCGCCAGCGAACGCATCTGCGCCAGTGGCGTGCAGAGGATGACGAGGTCGGCGTTGGAAACCGCGGCCAGCAGATCAGTCGTGGCGTAGTCAACCGCCCCGGTTATTTCACAGTCCTTTAAGCTGACCGCCCGCCGGACGTAACCGGCAACTTCACCGGCAAGCCGGCGTTGCCGGACCGCCAACCCGATCGAGCCGCCGAGCAAGCCGACGCCGACGATGGTGATTTTCCGAAATTGCACGGCCACAGGATAGGGGATGGAAGCTGGAAGATGGAAGATGGAAATGCGCGCGAAAGCGCTGTCTTTGGTTGTCGTCTGGTTTTGCGGGCCGGGCTGAAGCTTGGCTTAAAGCTTCACCGCTGATCCATTTCGCCCGGCTGCCAGACAAGCGTCCAAGACCGTTTGCGTCCGCAACGACCACAGCGGCCAGTCGTGGTTGAGTTTGCCGGAGAAAATCTGGTTCGTGAAATTGCGCCACATCCGCGCGTCCTGCGAGGTGGGGTGGCCCTGCGCCATCGAATCCGTGCCCGGCGGACATTTCACGTCGCTGGCCAGTGTGATGATTTTTTCGTTCACCTCGAATGCCGGCTCGTAGCTATTGAACGGATGGATGAAATCCGGCAGGCGCAGCCAGCCTTTCTGGCCGCTGACGTGAACCCACTGCTGTTTCGCGGCGAGAAACGAAGCGTAAAATTCCACGGAAGCGTTGTTGGCGTAGCGCAGTTCGCCGGAGAATTCCGATGGCGCGGACGGTCGGTCCGGGAAATCACCGGACTGGGAAAGGATCCGACCGGTGACTTCCCGCGGCAACTCCCAGTTCATCGTCCAAAGCGCGAACCGGATGCTGTACCAGCCCAAATCGCCGAGGCAGCCGGCGGGTTCGAGTGTGCCGTCGGCGCGGATGTTGTCGCGGAAAAAGTCCTCGTTGGAGGAAAAACTGAACGCCGAGGATATCCGCCGGATTTCGCCGACGCTGTTGTCGTCCTCCAGCACTTCCCGGACTTTAGCCATGCGGGGACTGTGCATGAACATCACGCCGTCCATGAACTGCACGGAATTTTTACGGCACGCGGCGAGCATCGCTTCCAGCTCGGCAACGCTGGCGGCGCACGGTTTTTCGCATACGATGTGCTTGCCGGCGTATGCCGCGCGCTGCACCCATTCCCGCCGCAGGCCGGTCGGCAGCGGAAAGTAAATGGCGTCCACGTCCGGCGACGCGATTAATTTCTCATAACTGCCGAGGGCGCGCGGAGTTTCAGTGAAAGCGAACTCGCGCTGGCAATCGGCGATGAACCGGCGGCTTTTCTCCGCGTCTCGGCTGGCCACCGCGGCGACGACGCTGTTGCCGGAGTTGAAAATGGCCTTCCAGTTTTTCCGCCCGATGCCGGCGGTGCTTAAGAATCCAATTCGGAGCTTTTTCATAATTGAATGTCGTCAACGTGAGGATTGCTGGTGGAGGATAGCGGATGGCGGGCAGGTTTCGCCATCTTCTATTTTCCACCCGCGCTCCTTGAGGATTCATAGACGCGTTCCAAGATTACGTCGGCCAGGAGCGGTTCGGTGCCGACCGATGGCGAATACCAGACGAGCTTGCCCTGCTTCTCCGTCGGATTGCGCCAGGTCGGCTGGCCGGCGGCGTGGCGTTCCTTCACCAGTCGTTCCGGTTCGCCCAGCAATACCGGGATATCCTCGACCACGTGCAATCCGTCGCTGATGAAAAACGGGATGACGACTATGTTTTTCGTTTGCGCGAGCGCATAGCAATCGCCAATTCGCGGGTTTTCTTCCATGAAAATGTCATGGACGCCGGCGTAAAGATTTCGGGCGCGGATCAAATCGGCCTGCCGCTCAATCGCCTTGCGCGAATTGGCATTCCGGCCCGTGCCGTGGCCGGCGATGAACAGGGTCGTCTCCGCCGGTTTGGGGGCGCGCGGGAACGGAAACCGTTTCACGACTTCGGCGGCGCGTGATAGAATCACGTTCGTCATGCTCTCGTGCGTGCCGACGGGACGGCAGTAAAATCGCGACGAGTGCTGAGCGGCGAGTGTCAAGTTGTCCGGAAAGTTGAAGCCCAGTTCCCGCGGAATGATTTCCGTGCTGAAATAGCCCTCGCTGATGAACAGGGGAACGATGAAAACGCGCGGCGCGGTTGTTTCTGCGAGGACATCTTTGATTTGCGGTTCCTGCTTCCAGAAGGCCGCTCGGACTTCCGCAAAAATCTTCCGGCGGCGCAGTTCCGCCGCATGTTGCAGGGCCGGCCCGGCGGAACCCGCGTTCATTTCCGTGCCGTGGCCGAGCACGACCAGCAGGGCGTCGGAAAGACTCTCGGTTTGCACGGGGTTGATTTTGCCGGAACCAGGTCCGTCTGCAAGCCGGCTAATGCAGATTTTTAGTGAAACCTTTTGACGGCGGCGGGGTCTTTGCCACAGATTATTGCCGTACCAACTATGAAGCCATTTAACCTCATCCTCCTGACTTTGGCCGCAAATTTTGCGGCGTCCGCCGGCGCGTCCGCCCAGGACGCCAAACTGCCGCCCGTGTCAACCCAGATTGGTGTGACTTACACCAACCAAATCAAGCAAATATTCGACGTCTCCTGCGTTAAATGCCACACCGGCGACCGGCCCAAGGCCCACCTCCGCATGGACTCCCTCGCGGGCGTGCTCAAAGGGACCAAAATGGGGCCGGTGGTGAATCCCGGAGACAGCGCCAACAGCTTCCTTATCAAGGCCGTCGCGCATCTGACGAAGGATCCTGACGCTTGGATGCCGCCGGTCCACAACAAGGCCGGTATCAAGACCCTGACGCCGGAACAAATCGGCCTGATCCGCGCGTGGATTGACCAGGGCGCGAAATAATTTTGGCACTTTGGTGTCGGAATCTCTCCGGATGGATTCCATAGTAATCAACCCGAATTTTTCGATGAAAATCCCGGTAACAATTGCCTTGTTTGCCATGGCCATGAATTTGGGATTAGTCGCGTTAGCCGAGGATGATGATGACGACAGGCCTGCCACGCCTCCAAGCCACGGCGCTAGCGACGGCAAATTGCCTCCTGCTTCCACTAAGGTCGGCGTGACTTATGCCGCCGACATCAAGCCAATCCTTGACGCCTCGTGCGTGGACTGCCACAGCGGCAACCGCGCCAAGGCCCGTCTTCATCTGGACACCCTTGAGGGGGTGCTCAAGGGCGGCAAGGAAGGCAAAATTCTCACGCCCGGCGACAGCACCAAAAGTTTGATGGTGAGATCAACCGAGCATATTACGAGGGACCAGGAGGATTGGATGCCGCCACTGCACAACAAGGAAGGTATCAAGCCGCTCCAGCCTGAAGAAATCAGCCTGATCCGCGCATGGGTTGACCAGGGCGCGAAATAAATAAATTAAATAAAGCGAGGCATGCCCGGCGTCGTTCGCGAGGATGACGCCGATTTTATTTTTCCAACTGGGAAAGGGGCAGGCGCCTCTGTGCGCGCAAATTCAACCATAACTGCTTCTCTGTTTCACTTACAGTTCCTTGGTTAACCTTTGGCATGAGCGCAGCGATTTGATTGTCAAGAAATTGATTTCTCAATTTCAATGTAACGTCGGCAAGCTGCGTTTCGGGATTAGGCAGGTCAGTTTTTCTTGGGTTCTTGTAGCCATCAGTATTGGGGACTAGCGGCTTGGTCAAACATTCTGTTATGAAAGACTGAATAGTTGGTTCGTCAAATTTGTCTAAGAATTCGTTCAGCCCAGCCCATGAATTTGTTTCAAAACATAGTATGCGTCGCCGGAAAATCTCCTGTGAAATATGTGACGGGAGCCAATTGAAATCTACTATTTTTGAGAGCCATTCGATAAAATTGTCATTCTCAAGGAGTAGTTTTATGAAGGTGAATTCCTCTTGTGACGGGCGGTTTAGTGCTTCCGCTTCATCGGTGAGGAAAGAATCCTCCAGTTCATCATCATTACGGACGATGGCGTTCCGCGGTTTGTCTTTTGAAAATTCATTACGCATGGCATCCACGGCAACGCCCAACCTTAGAGCTGTCTTTTGCGCGTAGGTGTCAATCAAAACGCCATTGCCCGTCTTATGTACGGCCTCAGCTATGGCGCGCACAATTGCCAGCCGGCCTTTGTCGGAATTTATTTCATTCGTCGCGCAGAGCCGATTCAAGTAATAGTCAAAAAATCCCTCGGCGTTTTTGATGAGCTGGCCGAATGCCACGCCGCCGTTGGCTCTGATGAAGCTGTCGGGATCATGCGGCGCAGGAACGACGGCCACGCGCACGGCGAGGCCGGAGGCGAGCAGATGGTCGAGTGAGCGCACGATGGCGTTCTGGCCGGCGTTGTCGGAATCGAAACAGAGCACAACTTCGTTGGCGTAGCGCTTGATGATGCGGGCGTGCTGTTCGGTAAAGGCCGTGCCCTGCGGGGCGACGATGTTTTGCACGTCGTTCATGAAACAGGCGATCAAATCCAACTGGCCTTCGCAGATGATGGCGCAGCCGGCGTCCAGGATGGCGCGCTTGGACTTGTCGAGTCCGAAGAAGATTTTGCTCTTGGTGAAGATCGGCGTCTCCGGCGAGTTGACGTATTTCGCGGTCTTCTCGTCGCCGGACAAGACGCGACCGCTGAAACCGATGACGCGGCCTTGTTCGTCGCAAATCGGAAACATCAGCCGTCCGCGAAATCGGTCGTAGTAATTTCCCGTTTCTTCCTTGCGAATGATCAAGCCGGCCTTCTCGACGGTGGCGAGGTCGAAGCTCTTGCTGCGCGCCCAGTTCACCGTGTCGTCCCAAACTTCCGGCGCCGCCCCGAGGCGGAAGAGCTTGATCGCCTCCGCCGACACGCCGCGTTTGGCTAGGTAGTCGCGCGCCAGTTGGCCGGCGGCCTCGTTGGCAAGGCAGTTCTGCCAGCGCGTCGCGAGCTGGTCGTGGATGTCGAGCAGCTGGTCCTTGAGATGCCGCGACTCCTGCGCGCCGGGCGTGTTTTCAAATTCGAGCGGAATTTTCGCACGCTCAGCCAGCCGTCGCACGGCGTCCATGAAGCCGATGTTCTCGTAGTCCTTGACGAAGGTGAACACGTCGCCGCCCTTGTGGCAGCCGAAACAATGAAAGATTTGCTTGTGCGGATTGACGTTGAAGCTCGGCGATTTTTCCTTGTGGAACGGGCAGAGCGCGGTGAAGTTCGCGCCGTTTTTTTTCAGCGGCACATACGCGCCGATGATGTCCACGATATCGCTGGCGGCGCGGATCTGCTCGCGGGTGGCGGGGGAAAGGAAACCGGCCATGGCTCGGCGCCCTGCGCGGTCACTGCCCGATGGAAATGACCGGGGTTTTGGCCGGTGGACCGGCGGGGTTGCCACTGATCACAAACAATACGGAAAGATTATCCTTCAGGAACGGCCCGCTGAGAGAGTCCTTGAAGACGGAGGTTTGCAGTTCGCTCACGGTGGGGAAGAAATCTCCATTGTAACCGGACAAACCACCGCCGAACCAGCGGTTATTGAATTTCTCGGCCGCAATCTTGTCCGCCAGCGAGTAATACGGCGCGTTGAGCAGCGCCAGGGCAAAAATCAGGATGCAGGCGTAGCGTAGCATGCCGCAGACCATGCCGAGATAATATTCGCTCGAACCGAATACGTTGCTGCCTTCAAGTTTGGTATTGAGCCGTCGTTTAAAAAGGGAAAACACCACAAACACCAGCACCACAATGATGAGATAGCTGGAAACGTAGGCGGCGGTCTGTTCATTGAAGTGCTTGCCGAACACACTTTTGACCACGCCCTGCTTGATGAGCAGGTCCCCGAGAAGTTCGTAGCCGAAGGCCCCGGCGATGACCATGGTAAGCCATAGGGTAACAGGCACAAATTCCTTGGTCATTCCGTTTTTACGTCCGCGCCAGTAGCCGAAAAGAATCACCAGCACCAGCGTCACGTCAAACCAGTTGAACCATAATTTGCCCGAGGCAATATTTTGGGTAGCAGCCGCAATCATGCCCAATCATTAAACCGTCCGCCGGGAAATGCCAGCGAAATTTTACTGCGGGTTCGCCGCCAGCCAGAACCGGATGTCCGGCGTCTGTGGATTCTTCGGGTCGAGTTCCAGCACCTTGAGATAGTGCCGCCGAGCTTGCGCCGGGTCGTGCAGCGATTGGGCGCAAAGGTTGGCGAGCGCCAAGTGCGCCCGCGTCTCGCCGGGATCCGTCGCGAGGATTTTTTTCAGCTCGTCCGCCGCGTCCGGTACATAGCCGGCTCCCTTGAGTGCCAGCGCAAAATTGTAGCGCGCATCCAGGGAATCCGGCTGGAGTGCCAGCGCCGTCTCGTAGCCGGCGAGCGCGGCGGAATAATTCCGCAGCCGGTGCGCGATCACGGCGGCGTTGTATTGCGCCTCGAACCACGACGGATCCAGTGCCACCGCCTGGCGGTAATCCTTTAGCGCTTCCGGCCATTGTTTGTCCTGCTCCGCCATCCGCGCCTGGGTGAAGGCGCCGCTGGCCGCGCGCCGGTCGCCGGCGGCTGGCGGCCGCGGGGTAAGATAATTGTAGCGCGGAAAATCGACCGGTGCAGGTGGGATGATGACCACCGGGGCGGGCTTTTTCTCTCCGGCGGCCGGCAGGGTCGGGGCAGGGGTTTCGCCTGGCAGGGGTGTGACCCCGTTGGCCACAAATTTTGAATTGGCTGAATTATCCGGGGTGGAGGAACCGAATAGCCGGTGCCATAGGCCCGGTTTCCGGGCCGGAGCCGGAGCCGTAACATCCGTCGCCGGTTCCATCGCGGGCGCGGTTGCGTTGGGCGTGGTCACGATATTGGGTTCGGGCGCGACCTGCACCACTTGTGCTGGCGGGAGGGAAATCGGACGCGCCGGCGGAAAATTGGAAACCAGCGGCTTCGCTCCTGATTGGGTCCGGGGCGACTGCGCCGGGCGGTAGCCTGAAACCGCGGTGTTTTTAGGTTGCGGCTTTGGTTCCGCCGCCGCCGCAACCGCCGGCGGAACGGGCTTCGCTTCCGGCGGGTTTGCCGGCGGGATGGCGGCGACCGGTGCGGGACTTTTTTCCAGCGCGTCGGCGATGGTGTTCACTTCCTCCCAATTGGCTGGCCGGGGCGTGAGCGCGAGGTAGGCGCGGTAATTTTTCAGCGCGGCCCCGTTGTCGTGAAGATATTCCTGATTGGCAGTCGCGAGGTTCAGGATGGCGGCGGCATAATCCGGTCGGATATTTACGGCCTTATTGAAAAAAAGTGCGGCATCCTGGGGTTTGCCGCGCTGGATGCGGGCGAGGCCGAAACCATTCAGCGCCTCGGCATTGTTGGTGTCCAGATGATATACCGCGCTGAAACTTCGTTCCGCCGGTCCGGTTTCGCCTAGTTTCAACTGCGCGAAACCGAGCTTGACCCACCCGGTCGGGTCGTTGGGACGGCGCAGGGTGCAGGCGGTGAACTCCGCCTTCGCCGCGTCCGGTTTGTTTTGTTCGAGGAACAACGTGCCGAGGTTCAAACGCGCCTCGAACAGGTCGCGATCCAGTTCCAGCGCGCGGTGGTAGGCGTTCACGGATTCGTCCGGCTGGCCGGCGCGTTGCAGCGCCACGCCGTAATAATTCCACGCCGACGCGTTCGTCGCGAGCAATTCGGTGGCGGTCTTGAACTGCGCCACGGCTTCGGCGTAGTCGCCGCGGTCGAGGTATTTCTTGCCTTTGAGCAGCGCGCGCGGCCCCGCTGGTGTGCAACCGGCTACTGCCAGCGCCAGCGCAAACAATAAAACTGCGCTCCGAACTGAATTTATTTTTGCTGACATCCGCCGTGGTGGTAACATCCGCGCTCGAAAGTGTCAAGAAACGCCCAGATCCGTTTTTGTCGTAATCCTAATCTTAATCGAGTGGGGGAGCAGTTTAAGATTAGGTTCGCGACTATGATTAGGAAATGCCGGCTGCCGTTGCCGTTCCTCTGGCTGGCCGTTTGCCTCGCCGGTTTTTCCGCTGGTGCGGCGGATGCTTTTCCACTGCACGCGACGAACCTCACCGCCCGCATCGTCGAGGTGGACGGCGTCGGTCTGCAGTCCGCCTTCCTCGCGGATGATGCCCGCGTGTCCGCCGCCTTTGATCTCGGGCTGTTCACCCTGACTCGCACGACCAGCGTGTCGGACGCTTGGCGCAGCTTGGTTCACACCAACGACACCGTCGGCATCAAGGTATTTTCCCAGCCGGGTCCGCTGTCCGGCACGCGCCCCGCCGTGGTCGCGGCCATCGTGCGCGGGCTGCTCGCGGCGGGCTTGTCGTCGGACAAAATCATCATTTGGGACAAGCACGCGGATGACCTGCGCGCCGCCGGATATTTCCAGCTTGGCGAGCAGCTGGGCGTGCGTGTGGCCGGCGCGGTTGAGGCCGGCTACGACGAAAAAGTCTACTACCTGCCTGACTCGCCCGTCGTCGGCTCGCTGGTGTGGGGTGATTCCGAATTCGGGCAGAAGGGCGACGGCGTCGGTAAAAAATCCTTTGTCTCCAAACTCGTCAGCCGGCAGCTGAACAAGATTATCTCCGTCGCGCCGCTGCTGAACGAAAATGATGCCGGGTTGTGCGGTCATTTTTTCAGCCTGACCCTCGGGAGCGTGGACAACACCCGCCGGTTTGAGGGCGACCCCGACCGGCTGGCGGTGGCGCTGCCGGAAATCTACGCGCTGCCCAGCGTGGGCGACCGCGTGGTGTTGAACGTCACCGACGCGCTGCTCGGCCAGTATCAGGGCGGACCCGCGAGCTACTTGCAATACGCCGCCGTGCTCGACCAGATCTGGTTGAGCCGCGATCCCGTGGCGCTCGACACGCTCGCGCTCAAGGAACTCGCCCGCCAAAGAAAGTTGTTCAGCATCCCGCCGCCCCGAATCAATTACCAGATTTATACCAACGCTGTCCTGCTCCAGCTCGGCGTCAACGACCCGGCCCGCTTTCAGATTGAAAAGGTTAAGTGAGCCGGGCTCACCGCGAATTTCCGATTTCCGCCGCCAGATCTTCCACTGTCCAGTTGCCGCGCGTCAGCGTGAGTTTGTCCGCGGCCGCGCCGTGCTGCCAGACGGCGTAGCGCAGGGTGTTCTCCACGTCCGCTGCCAGCGCTGGCTGCGCCAGCAGGCCGGTGATGAAGCCGGACAGCAAATCACCGCTACCACCCTGCGCTAGGTGAGGATTGCCGGAGCCGTTCGCAAAAATTTTCCCCTCGCTGCGGCCGACCAGCGTCTGGTGCCCCTTCAACACCACCCAGCAGTCGCCGAATTTCCGGGAGATTTCTCGCAACGCCGCTACGCGGTCTGTTTGCACCTGCCCCGCCGTGGTCTTGAGTAGCCGCGCTGCCTCGCCTGGGTGCGGCGTGAGCACGCGGATCAAATTTTTCTGGAACGGTTCCGCGGCCAGAAAGTCCAGTGCGCTGGCGTCCACGACGAGCGGGAATACCGCCGCGCGCCACTGCCGGCGCGTGTATTCCTTCATCACCGTGAAGATTTCCGGCGCCGCCAGACCCGGTCCAATCAGCAGCGCCGAAGTGTTCTCCGGTAATTTGGCATCCGGCTTCCAAAGATTCACCATGGCGGATTGCAACTGCGCGGCGACCGGATGAAAAATGTTTTCCTGCGTGAACACCGTCGTCAGCCCCGGCTGGGCGCGTTGCGCGCCGCGCACCGTTAGCACTGCGGCGCCGTGATAACCGAAGCTTCCGGCGACCAATGCGGCGTGACCGAAGCTGCCCTTGTTGCCCGCCACCGGTCGCGCGGGCGGAAAATGTTCAAAATCCTCCGGTCGCGTACACTGCCAATCCGATTGGAGCGGGCAGGGGACCAGGCCCACTTCATCCGCCACTTCCAGCCGGCCGACGAACGGCCAAGCGGCCGGCGCGAGCATTCCGGTTTTCGGCGCGCCGATGGTGAGCGTGACCGTCGCCGCGATGGCCGCGCCGAAGGTTTCGCCGGTGTCCGCGTTGAGGCCGGAGGGGACATCCACGGCCAGCACGGGAATCTGGCTGGCGTTGACGGCGACGATGATTTTCTGCCACGCCTCGGAGAGCGGACGGTTCAAACCGATGCCAAACAGTCCGTCCACAATCAGGGCGTGTTTCTCCTTGAGCGCGGATTCGAGCGGGAGCAGGTCGGTGTCTGGCAGGAAAACCTCTAGCACCTCGGCGCGGCGGCCTTCGAGCTGCTTGGCGGCGGCGCGGGCGTCGTCGCCGTTGTGGCCCTTGCCGATTAGAAAAAGAATCGTGTCGCCGGCGCGGGTGAGCTTGCGGGCCCGGCGGGCCACGCGTTTGCCGGCGCGGCGGATAACCTCGGCCTCGGTCTGGCCGGTGGCCCAGGTGGCGGCTTCCCAGTCGCGCATCTGCGCGATGCTGATGACGGGTATCGGCATGAACTGAGCGTGACAAAATATTTGGCTCCGCGAAAGCGGAATGTCGCCCCGGCTTTTCCGCAGGCGACCGGCTCCAACCGCCGCCCGGAGGGCTCGTAAATAGTGGTGGCGCGGTAGCGGCGTCAATTGAACGGGTATTCGCAGGTTCGTCACCCAATCGTCACACGGTTGTCACCGGAATGAAATTGTGTGACGAATCACCGCGTGTCACACTGGCAATGTGAAACCGCGTATTTTAGTGGTGGATGACGAGCCGGATGCGGTGGAGCTCGTCGAGTTCAACCTCAAGCAGGCTGGCTATGCCGTCACCACGGCCGTGGATGGTGCGGAGGCCCTTAAGAAGGCCCGGTCGCAGACGCCCGATCTCATCGTGCTGGATGTGATGCTGCCGGAGATGGACGGTTTTGAAATTTGCAAGACGCTGCGTCTTGATGCCACCACGGCCAAGGTCCCCATCATCATGCTCACGGCCAAGGCGGCGGAAATTGACCGCGTGCTTGGCCTGGAACTCGGCGCGGACGATTACCTGACCAAGCCGTTCAGCCCGCGCGAACTGCTCCTGCGCGTGAAAAAGATCTTGGCCCGCTTCCAGACCGAGGAAAAGCCGAAGGAGCAACTGCGTTACGGTGATCTGCTCGTCGATCTCCCGCGCCACATCGCGAGTTGGAAGGGCAAGCCGATCGAGTTGACGGCGACGGAGTTCAAGCTGCTCGTGATGCTGGCCCAGCGCTCGGGCCGGGTGCAGTCGCGCGACCAGCTTTTGCGCGACGTGTGGGAATACGATAGCCTGATCGACACGCGAACCGTGGACACGCACATGCGCCGGCTCCGCGAAAAACTCGGCCCGGCCTCAAAGCATCTGGACACGGTGCGCGGCGTTGGGTATCGGTTTGTTGAGTGAAGCGGGAACATCGAATACTAAACATCGAACTCCGAACGTTGAAAGTTTGGCGGGCCGGTTTGATCCGGTGTTCAGCGTTCAATGTTCAGTGTTCAATGTTTCTTCAATTTCCCTTTCCCCAGTCATGTGGCCAGCCCTGACCATCCTTGCCGTGGTTAGTGCCGCCGCTCTCCACCTCTGGTGGCGGGCGAAGTTCCAGGCGCAGCAGGAGCAGCGCGCGGCGGAGATCGAGGCCGCCCAGCGCCAGCAGCGGCAGACCTCGCTCGACGCCAAGGCTCAACAGCAGGTGCTGTTCAATTCGATGCTGGAAGGCCTGCTGCTGCTGGACCGCAGCCGGAAAGTTTACCTTGTCAACCGCGCGTTCAAAAACTTGTTCGGCCTCAAGACGGAGTTGCGCGGCAAAACCATCGTCGAGGCGCTGCGCCTGCACGAGTTGGACGAGTTGGTTCGGCGCGTGGAGGCGGAACAGCAGGTGCTGGATTTCGAAATCAAGCTGCCGGACTTGAACGAGCGCTGGCTGCAGGTCAACGCCGCTGTCATCACCAACGCCGCCGGCGAGCGCGATGGGACGATTCTGGTCTTCCGCGACCTGACGCGGCTCAAGCAGCTCGAGCGCACACGCGAGGAGTTCGTTGCCAACGTCAGCCACGAGTTGCGCACCCCGCTCTCGCTCATCAAGGGCTATGTCGAGACGCTGCTGGATGGTGCGAGCGGCAATCCCGAGGTGGCCGAGCGTTTCCTGAAAATCATCGAGCGCAACACGCAACGGCTTGATTTGTTGATCCAGGATTTGCTGACCATCTCCGCCCTCGAATCCGGCCGGATGAAACTGGATTTGCAGCCGGTCGACTTGAGCGCGCTCGTGGAAAAGGTTTTTGTCGACCTGCATTCCAAGGCCGACAACAAAAACGTGGAGCTGGTGAACGACCTGCCGGTGCTCACCGCGCATGCCGACGTGAACCGGCTTGACCAGGTCTTCGCCAACCTGGTGGACAACGCCATTAAATACGGCCGCGCGAACGGTGCGGTGCGGGTGGCCGGGAAAACACTGGCCGACGGCAGGCTGGAGATTTTCGTGCAGGACGACGGGCCGGGTATCCCGGCGGAAGCGCTCGACCGGGTGTTCGAGCGATTTTACCGGGTTGATAAGGCGCGTTCGCGCGATCAAGGCGGCACGGGTCTCGGCCTTTCCATCGTGAAACACATCGTGCAGGCGCACGGCGGCGAGGTGCGCGTGGAAAGCGAAATGGGCAAAGGTGCGACGTTCTTCTTCACAGTGCCGGCTATTAAAATCGAAGCTGCATAATCTGGCTTGTTTGTTGACGTGTTTGAGATCACGTATCGGCCAGCTGATCGAAAAAATCTCCGCCCGCTTTCTGCCCGTCACGCGCCGATTTCCGCCGCCGTGCGGCCCACCAGGAACACCGCGAGACAAACCTCTGCCCGAGCCGGATCGTTTAGGCACAGTGTTCCATGATGGATTCGGCCGACTGGCCCGCTGGAGAGCTGCAGCGGGAATTTTTCCACCAGCGAACGCGCGTAGTCCGCAAATGCTTCAAAGCCTTCCGCTCGAAGTTGCGCGCGGTTGACCAGCCGGAGCCGGCCAAACCCGCCCTGACCCGTCTGTCGCATTAATTCCACCAGCACCCGGCCCATAGTGTAACGCGGGTTGATCTCAACGATGGGTTTCAACTTCATCGCGCCGCCCGCATCCCGGTAAATAAACGCGTCGATGCCCATCGGGCCGGTGAAATTCGCCCGGCGCAACTCGGCCTCGAGCGCCGCGAAAACTTCGCCGTAAAAATCCAGCAGCCGACCGCTGATGTCCGCCGACCCGGGGAATCGCGAGATGATCCGCGCCGGTATCCGCTGGTGATGGTGCGACTCCGCGATATTGGCGAGAAACTGGCCGCGCGCATCGGTGATCAGCCCGGTGTAGCCGCACAATTTCAACCCCCCCGCCGTCATCTCGAGCTGGATCGAAAAATCCTCCTCGCGTTCTAGCCACGGTTCGACGACCAGTTCGCGCTGGTGGTCAAACGCCTTGGCCAGCCATCGTTTTTGAGATTCCAGCAGGTTCGGTTCGAACAGCCGCAGGGCATTGCTGCCGGCCACGCCGAACGCTTCCTTGACGATAATTTTGTGGTGCCTTCGTGAGCGGATTTCAGCAATTGCGGTGAATGCCTCACCAAGGGAATTGACCGCCACGCCAACTTCGTTTTCGTTGCAAAGATAGGGTGCGGCGCTCTGTCCGCGCCAGGCAGTCGAGGTCGTTACCTCGGCGGGCAGGCGATGGTCGGTGTTGCCGGACAATATTTTACGTAAAAACCCCGCGCTCCACGCCTTGGAATAAAGCCGCGCGAGGCCGGGATTGAACCGTTGTTCGGTGCTGCGTTGCTCGCCGCTGACACTGGAAAAGAATGGATGAAGCAGTTCCACGCTGTCCGGTCCCCACGCCCAGGGTCGTAGCCGGCCGAGCTTGCGATCTTGCAGGGCGCCAACGTCTTTAATTGCCACGAATTCCGGCAGCGGGAAACCGGCTTGTTTGACGTGGCATAAAAATTCCCTGGACGGTTTCTGCTGCACGAGCACGAGGTCATCCTGACGACACAAAAACTGCGGCAGATTTTCCAGATCGCGTGCGAGCTGCGCCTGGGGCAGGGTGGGATTAAAGGTCTTTCCTTCCGCCAGTCGGCCCTCGGTGAATGGATTGAAAACAAAAACGCTCGGGGTGCGTCCTTTGGACTGCGAATACACATTCAACTCGGCGATGAATTGCGCATCCAGCCCGGCGGCGCGGCGGCCTTCGACATTCAGGGTAAATCCCTTTGCGCGCTGCGGTGAGAGCGGAAATTTCAACGTGCGGCAGAATGCCTCCCAATCGCTCTCGTTCGGATTTTTCCAGCGCCGGAACCATTTCAGGCCGTAGGCAACGTGGCCGATTTCATCGCGGTAGATTTTTTCCAGCAGCTTGGAGGTTTCCGCGTCGCCTGCCTGGCCGAAGCTTTTGGCGAAGTGGCGCGCGAAGTCGAGATTCGCCTGTTCGAACGTGAGGCAGAGGCTGGCCACGTAATCAATCGGGTGTTCCATCGGCGCGACGCACCGCCAAAAATAGCCGCTGACCGGCAGTTCGCCGAAAGTCAGGCCGCATGAGTTCATGCGGGCGATGTAAAGTCGCGTGTGCTCTTGTTCGTCCTTGAGGGTCTGGAAAACTCCTTGGCGGAAAGGGGCGGGCGCGTCGGGAAATTTGAGCAGCACCAGCGCCATCAGCTCCGTGGCGAGCAGTTCGTGGTTGCCGAAGAAATGCAGCAGCTTGCCGCGTTCAGACTCTTGCTCCAGCCGGTGCAGTCCGGGAAATTTGCTTTTGCCGGTGCCGTGCGGCTTGAAAATCAAATTTTGCGGCCGGCCGGGCATGGCGGGAGTGGCCAGCGCGGTACCGGGACATTCATCGGTGATGACGTCCGGTGCGCGTAGTTTTTCTTCCAGCGAAGAGCCAAAGAGCACCTGTTGTGCAAATTCACGCAGTTCCATCGGCAGCAGAGCTATCAATTGTGGTGGCGGCTGGCGACGAAAATTTTTGATGTAGGATTTTCATTGTTGTATTTTCCAAGTTCGGGTTCGGTTTCATCGGGCCAGTCAAAAATCGGGACAGAACTCAGGGCGATTTCTTCAAATTCTAAGAAATTATTCTCGGCATTGTAGCTGCTCATAAAACGCATGATTAAAAACCTGCTTTTGGCCCTAACCGCCTTGCCGTTCTTTCTGACTTCCTGCGCGACGCCGCCGCCGGCACCGGTCGCGTTCCATAAAATCGACAATAACATGCTTGTCATTCGGTCTTTGGATGCCCGCACCAGCCAGATTGTGCAACCCATCACCTCGCCAAAGGAGGCGGATGATAAGCTTTTGCGACTGGCCATGTCCCTGCCTCGACATCAAACGGCTGTGGTGATCCTCGAAAATTACACCGAATCCGGGCCCGGCGACCAGTTCCGCGACCGTGGCACCCCGTGGTTTATAGAATTGCGCCAGCTCGGCTACCAGCATATCTACTTCCTTCAAGGACGTAACGTGACTAATCCCGACGGGTTGATCACCATCAGCCAATACGATTGAGCTAAAGCTTCCAAGCTCGGCTGCGCTTCTTTGGTTCCCGATTGGCCGGACCTGGGACCCTGCATTTTTGTGCAGCTATGGCTTGGGTCGTAAATAGTCTAAAGCCTAGACACCGACCAGCTGGCACGAAAGTGTGGATGGGAAGACAGGTGGAGAGGCTGCTCGCTTGCCAGCCAGCGGAAGTCGTCCGTGCCGCAACGCTCCAACCTTGTCAAATATTCGCTTGATTGCGCCCTGCCAGGCGTTGAAATTTCCCCGGTGATGCAATTCCGCGCCAGGCTTCGGGGCGGCCGGTTAAGCGGGTAAACCGCGCCGGCAAGGTTTGGTTTATACAAAAAATGTTTATTCCCTTGGGTGGAAATTATGCATTCCCCGCTTTGACTTCCAGGGCTATTGAGCGAAAATTAGTTGCAGCGTAAACTGCCGGTGTTGGCTGGGGTATTCAGCCTCTACCAATGTTAAGCCAAAACCGGACAATTTTTGTCCAGACTACGGCAAAAAATTTCCTGCTGGAAAAGCGCGCCTTATTGCGGCAAGCTTTCTCTCGAATTTATGGATGTAAAACTTCCCAAGCTGGGTGAAGGCGCCGATACCGGCGTCGTAGTTGGCATTTTCGTTAAGGAGGGCGACACGGTGGCCAAGGACCAGGCCATATTGGAACTGGAAAACGAAAAGGCGGTCGCCTCAATCCCATCCACCGGCGCCGGCGTCGTGGAAAAAGTCCACGTCAAGGTTGGCGACCGCATCGGCGTCGGCCAGAAACTCATCACCATTGCCGACGGTGCGGCTCCGGCCGCTGCCGCTCCCGCAGTCGCAGTGCCCGCGCCCAAACCCGCCGCGAAAAAAGTGGCCGCCCGGCCCGCGCCGGTTGCGCCAGAAACCGACGATCAGCCGGTCGCTGAATCGGCGGATGGAATCGTCAACGAAAACCCCACCGCTTCGCCGTCCATCCGCAAGCTGGCCCGCGAACTGGGCATTGATTTGCACCAGATCGCCGGCAGCGAATCCGGCGGCCGCATCGTCGCCGCTGACGTGCGCAATTACATCCAACGGCTCATCCGGTCCGCCGCTCGATCTGCGGCGGCGCCTCCGGCTGAAGCCGCTCCTGCCAAGCCCGTGCCCGTGCAGGTTGATTTCTCTCAGTGGGGGCCCATCCTCAAGAAGCCCGTCACGCCGTTGCGCAAGGTCATCGCCCGTCGGATGAGCGAAAGCTGGAACTCCGTCGCCCGCGTGACGCAGTTTGACGACATTGATTTCACCCGCGTTGGTGAGTTGCGGAAAAAATTTGCGCCGGCTTATGAATCCAAAGGCGTCAAGCTCACGCTCACGCCGTTCGTGCTGAAGGCGGTGGCGGAAACCTTGAAGCAACATCCGATTTTCAATTCCAGCCTCGACGAGGTCGCCGGCGAGATTGTGCTCAAGGAATACATCCATCTCGGCATTGCGGTGGACACGGATCAGGGTTTGATGGTGCCGGTCATCCGTGACGTGGACAAAAAATCCCTGTGCGAACTGGCGAAGGAATTGGAATCGCTCGCCGCGAAGGCGCGCGACCGGAAAATTACCGCCGACGAGATGAAAGGCGGAACGTTCACCATCTCCAACCAGGGCGCCATCGGCGGCGCGCATTTCACGCCGATTATCAACTTGCCGGAAGTCGCCATCCTCGGCCTTGGCCGCGGCGCGCTGAAACCGGTGGTGCGTGACGGCAAGATCGAGGCGCGGCTGCTCACGCCGGTGGCGTTGAGCTACGACCACCGCGTGATTGACGGCGGCAGCGCTGCGCGGTTCACGGTGGATTTGGTGAAGGCGTTTGAAAACTTTGGTGAGGAAGCTGTGAAGATTTAATTTCTATGGATTCGATCAAGACTGAAATTGTGGTGGTGGGTGCTGGCCCCGGCGGCTATGCCGCGGCTTTTTATGCGGCCGACCTCGGCAAGAAAGTCATCCTCATCGAGCGCGAGAAGCGGCTCGGGGGCGTGTGCCTGAACCGGGGCTGTATCCCCTCGAAGGCGCTGTTGTATGCGACGCACCAGATTGTCGGCGCGCGTGAATCGGCGCATCGCGGCATCACTTTTGCCGAGCCGGTCGTGGACGTGAACCAACTCCGCGCCTGGAAGGAATCCATTTTGGAAAAACTTGGCGGCGGGGTGGCGACCCTGGCGAAAATGCGCGGCGTGCAGGTCGTTCAGGGCCGGGCCTATTTTGAAGGCTCGAACAAGCTGCGCGTGGAAACGGCCGCCGGCCAGCAGTTCGTTGAATACGACCAGGCCGTGCTGGCGGTGGGTTCGGTGGCGGCGATGCCCAAGGCGTTCGACCTCGGCAACCCGCGGGTGATGACTTCCACCGAGGCCCTCGAAGTCGAAGACATTCCCGAAAACCTGCTCGTCGTCGGCGGCGGTTACATCGGCATGGAACTGGGCTTTGTGTATTCCGCCCTCGGCAGCAAGGTGACGGTGGTCGAGGCCTTGGACGCGATTCTCGCCGGTGCGGATCCCGACCTCGCGCGGCCGGTCGTCCAGAATGCCAAAAAATCCTTCAAGGAAATCCGGCTCAAAGCGCGTGTGAGCAAAATGTCCACCGCTGGCAAACAGATCAAGGTCGAGTCCGAATTCAACGGCCAGAAATTGACCGAGCTTTATGACCGCGTCCTGGTGGCTGTCGGGCGCGTGCCCAACAGCGCCGACCTCGGCTTGGAAAATACCAAGGCGGTGCTGGACGAAAAAGGCTTCGTCAAGGTCAACCATCATCAGCAAACCGACGATCCCAGCATTTACGCCATCGGCGACATCGCCGGCGGTATCCTGCTCGCGCATAAGGCGCACAAGGAGGCGCGCATCGCGGTGGAAAACATCCACGGCGAGAACACGGTTTTTGAGAATATTGTCATCCCCGCCGTGGTTTTCACCGACCCGGAACTCGCCTGGTGCGGTTTGACCGAGGCCGAGGCCAAGGAGAAGGGTGTCAAATACGAAGTCGCCAAATTCCCGTGGTCGGCGTCCGGTCGCGCGCTGTCGTTCGACCGCACGGATGGTGTGACGAAGATGCTGATTGATCCCGACACCGATCGGATTCTGGGCGTTGGCATCTGCGGCGCGGGTGCCGGCGAACTGATTTCCGAGGCGACGCTCGCTATGGAGATGGGTGCGACCGCTGAGGACATCGCGTTGACCGTGCACCCGCATCCGACGTTGTCCGAAACGCTCATGGAATGCGCGGAGGTGTTTTACGGACACGCGACGCACACCATCGCCAAGAAGAAATCGGCGGAATAATTCTGCTTAATTATTTTCTCAAACACCATTGGCGCGAGCCAGTGGTGTTTTTTTTGCACCCCGGTAGCCTGATTAAAAATAGTTTTCTTCTTCTTCTGGGTCTGGTGGTGTCGGTGGCCAGGACCGGCGCATAACCAGCAGCAGGGTGATGAAGCAGTTCACCCACATGCAAATGGAAATTGCTGCGCCGATCTCAAACGCGCGGTCGCGGTAGGAGAGATGCAACCGGTGATGGCCGGCCGGTACCTGCACGGCTTGGAAGGCTGCATTCGCCCGGAACAGCGGCGCCATTTTCCCATCCACTTCCGCTTGCCAATTGTGAAAATAAGTTTGCGCGATAATGACAAGCGATGGTTCTAGGGCTTCAACTACGGCGTCCACGGTGTTGTTGTCGAATTGGGAATTGAGAACTTTGGCGGTGGTTCGGTTGGAAACCGTCACCAACGGTCTGGCTTCCGGCGGCAGGAAGACCATTCTGGTTCCGTCAAAATCGTTTCGGCCAAAAGCCCAGAGCGTGTTGGTGTCGTCGAGGAAAACCGGCTTCTGGCCGGCGGTGACGAGCGGTAGAAAACTTGTCCGCGCCTGCCACGCCAGCGGATTGCCCGGCGCGGTGAATTGCGACACGCCCAGGAAATTTTCAAGCTGCGCCCAGTTGCCGTTGGTCACGCTGTAAATCAGCGACAGCAGGTTGTCAAACTCGCGCGGCGTGAGCGAGAAGAAGCCGTCCACTTTGGGCACGCCGTCCAGCAGGTTGGCGTTGGCGCAGTAGCCGGTGCGCTTGGCGAGGAAGTTGGTTTTGGCGTCGCTGGCGGCGAAGCTGGTCAGTTCCAGGGCCGCCTCCGGGGACAGCATCGCGCGCGAACCGCCGAGTTCCGGCTGCGGACGCATGGCGAGTACGACTCGACCAAGGTTTAGTTCATACACGGTCGGCGGCACGGTGGGATTTTGTCCCGGCAGATGCGTGAAGACATCCGCCCACGCGATCAGAACCAACAGCAGTGGCGCGAAACGGAGGAGGAATGACTTGGTGTTTTTCGCCAGAACGAAAAGTACGGCCCCGGTGAAAATCAAAAAGGCCGCCCGCGAGAAGCCGCTGGCCAATGCCGCCGCCGGGTCGTCGCCAGGTTGCGGGGCCTGCTGCGTCCAGAATAAAATTCCCGCGAGTAGCGCGAATAGCCCGCCGCCGAGTGGTAGCAAATTTTTCTGCACTTTCGCGATATCGACCAGCGCGAACGCCGCCAGCAGCGGCGCGGCGAAGATGGCCATGGTGATGTATTTGATCGGATAAGTGATGAAACTCAATTGCGGCAACAACCGGCGCAGCGCGGGCAGCACCGGCGTGTTTTCGCCGAGCGCTAAAATCAATCCGGTGACGGTAATGGCTCCGAGCAGCCACACGCGCCGTTCGCTCCGGCCCAACGGCGCCAGCAACGCCAGCCAGAGTGTGCCGACGCCCAGGTAATATGATGAAGTCCAGTACTGCCCGTGCTGGAAGAAGATGCCCTCCGTGGCCGTGGAGCCGAACGCCATCGGCACCAGCAAATTGGCCAGACCGGAGCCGGGCATGGACCAGCGCAAATCCGCAAAGCCGGATTCGCGTTGCGCGTGCGCGACGAGGTCGAGAAACGGCAGCAGTTGCGCCAGCGTGAGTGAAAAGACGAGCCCGACCACCAGCGGATAGCGCCAGAGCATCGCGCCGCGCGGCGTTTCGCCGTGGATGAACTGCTGCAGCCACAGCGCCGAGACGATGAGCCAGGTGAAGAGTATGATTTCCGGTCCGCCCGCGAGCATCTGAAATGCGCCCGCAAACGCGGCAAAAATGATCCCTTGCCAGTCGTCCCGCCACGCGCGTTCCGCCAGCAGCACGACCCACGGCAGCCAGCTGAACGTGGCCATGTGGCTCGGCCACATGATGAGGTTGAGCGTAAAGCCGTTGAACGCGAACGCCACGCCCGCAAACGCGGCGGCGAAATCATTGCCCGTCCAGCGGCGCGCCAGAAAATACATTCCCAAGCCCGCCCACCAGAAATGGAGCAGCGAAAACATCCCTAGCGACCACGTCAGCGGCAGCGCCAGATAAAACAGCGCCGGCGGATAGAGCGGCATTGTATTCCATTGCGCGAGAAAGGGCACACCGCAGTTGTTGTAGGGATCCCAGAAGGGCAATTGACCCTGCCGCAGGCAGTCCTGCTGGAAATGCGCGAGCGGATAGGCGAAAAATCCGAAGTCGCGCGCGACAAATGTTTCCAGGCCGAGCACCACCTGCGGGAAGCTGGCGAACACTAACAGCGCCAGGAAAATCCCAAAGCGCACAGGCTTGAAAAACTTTTCGGCGAAAGTGGCATTGCCGTTCGGTTGCACGCGCAGATTAAAGCCAGCGCCAGCATGAAATGCAACTGGCCAGCAGCTCTTTTCGTAGGGACTCGCGGAACTCGCTTTCCGGAACTATCCCCAACTGCGCGCAATTGACGGTTTGGACCGCACGTCTTACGCTGTTGTCAGATTTATGAGCCAATTGCTTGATTCCCTCGTGGAACTCATCCGTCGCACGTCCGCCGAGATTCCGGACGATGTCCACCGCGCGATTCTCACGTCCCTGGAGAACGAGCGGAAAAATTCCCTCGCGGCCAATGCCTTCAGGATCATCGACCAGAACATCGCCCTGGCGAAAACCAAGTCGCAGCCGATCTGCCAGGATACCGGCAGCGTGCTGTTTTACGTGGACGTGCCGGTCGGCTACGACCAGGTCACTTTCGCCGAGACGGCGCGCGAAGCGGTGACGCTGGCGACTAGGAAAGGTTTTCTCCGCCAGAACTCCGTGGATTCGCTCACCGGCAAAAATGACGGCACCAACGTCGGGCCGGGCGCGCCGGCATTCCATTTTCACCAGCACTGCTCGCCCGGGATTACCGTGCGGCTGGCGCTCAAGGGCGGCGGCTGCGAAAACGTCGGCGCGCAATACTCGCTGCCGGATGACGGCCTGCATGCGAACCGCGACCTCGACGGCTGCCGTCGGGCGATCCTCGACGCGGTCTTGCAGGCGCAGGGCAAGGGCTGTGGTCCGGGCGTGCTCGGCGTGTGCATCGGCGGCGACCGAGCGACCGGCTACGAGTTGAGCAAGACGCAGTTTCTCCGCCGGCTTGACGACCGGAATCCCGAGCCCAAGCTGGACGCGCTGGAGCAGGACATTTTGAAAACCGCGAACGAACTCGGCATCGGCCCGATGGGTTTCGGCGGCAAGACGACGCTGCTGGGCGTGAAGATCTGCGTGGCGAACCGCGTGCCGGCGTCGTATTTCGTGAGCGTGAGCTACATGTGCTGGGCGTTCCGCCGTCAAGGCGTGACGCTGAATGCGGAGGGAAAGATCGGGGATTGGCTTTATTGAACCCTTTCGCTACCGGCGAACGTTTTTAATCTTTGGGTAACTGCTTAATTCAACCGCACGCGATAGAAGCGGGTCGGGTTGGTGGTCGAATCGGAAAACTGATAGTGGCCGACGGGATTCTCGGTGGGCGCGCCCAGCACGGTCCAATTGGTAGTGGCCAGGTTCAGGTTGGTGCTGGCCAGAATACTGAAATTCAGGCCGCTGACATTGGTGAAAGTCAGCTGTAATGAACCGTTGCCCGGCAGATTGCCCGTCAGCCGGGGCGGAATGAAATTCAAATGGTAGCCGAGGATGTCCACCGCCGTGAGGTCGGCGGCGGAAAGGGTCGCCTCTTCGCCCGTGTACAGATAGGCATCGTAGGCATCTGGTGAAACGCCCGACTCCCAGTCCTGTAAGTCGCCGGTGGCGACGTCGGGGTAAAAATAATTTAAAGCCGTAACGCCTCCATCCACGGAGAAATAAACGTTCGAGTCGTTGACGTTGAAACTACGCGCTCCGCTGTTGGTGAAGCGGAACAAGTCGTAGGGCTCGTACCCGTTGAGACCATAGTCGAGGGCGAACCCCCGGCCGAGCACCTCAGTGATTTCATGTTCGGCAACAGCGATGAAGTCGGCCGCGCCCGGCACCGCCCGGTTGGTGGCGGTGAAAGTATAGGTCACGTTCGCCGCAAAACCGACCTCACCATCGGCCGCTGGATCATTCGTAGCCACGGACAACACCCGGAGCGCCTTCGCCTCCGCCCGGGGAATCCACCAATGCAGGCTGCCGCCGGTCGGATCGCTGGCGGGCAGGCTGGCCACGGCATTGCTGTCCGCCAACGTGGTTCGGGCAGCGTTCAGGGCATTTGTCAGCTGCGGATACTTGAAACTGGAGCTGCCGACGAATTCCGTGTAGCTCGAACCGAGGTTGATGCCGTTGGTGAATGGGCCGGTGGCGCCCCAATACACGGTGAGGTTGACCGTCATGACATTGGTATAAAGGCTCTGAAGTGTTTGGGTCGCCACCGCGAACGCCGCCTCCTCCTGCGCCGCGTTGGGCAGGCTTGTCACGCTGGTGTCGTAGGTCACGTTGAACGTCAACGCCGGCGTCGAAAGGGTGGACAACAGCGTCAATATAAGTGACACGGCCCATCCCCACCTTCCGCCCGATCTCCACGGCAGATCCATATTTAAATATTTTATGGAAGACATTAGCAAATTGATGTTTTTAACCAGCAGTTTGCGTGCCTCCTTCAAACCACCGGACTTTGCGCTTTGAAGTCATGCGCTGGGCGCATATAAATTGCGCGTGCCGCAACCCAGCCCAGACCCCATCAACGCCGCCACGCGCCTGTGCGCGGTGCTCGGGTCGCCCGTCCGGCATTCCGCCTCGCCGGCGATGCACAACGCCGCCTTCGCCGCGCTCGGCCTGAACTGGCGCTACCTCGCCCTGGAAGTAGATCCCAAAAACCTTGCCGCCGCCATCGCCGGCGCGCGGGCGATGCACTTCGCCGGGCTCAACTTGACCGTGCCGCACAAGCTGCTGGCCATGGACCTGGTGGATGAACTGGATGTATCTGCTAAAACTTGGGGCGCCGTGAACACCATCCGGTTTGACGTCCAAAGTTCAAAGTCAGAAACCCAAAGTCACCAGCCGGGTGAAGTCCGCGCGGTTGGCTTCAACACGGACGCCGACGGTCTCGCGAATTCGCTGCGTGAGGATCTGGCGGTAGAATTGCTCGGCGCGAAAGTCGTGTTGCTGGGTGCCGGCGGCGCGGGGCGCACGGCGGCGTTGAAACTGGCCGCGGAAAAAGTCGCGGAAATTTTCCTGGTTAACCGCACGGCGAGCAAAGCCGAAGAGATTGCTGGTGAAATAAAAAAACAATTTCCGGCGGTCAAGGTTTCCACTGGGTATCCGAAAACAGGCGTGGATTTGCTCGTGAACGCCACGTCGCTGGGCTTGAAAATGGAAGACCGTTTGCCTCTGGATGAGAAGCAATTTCCTTTGCAGCAAGCTCGCGCGGTGTATGACATGATTTACCAGCCCGCGGAAACGAAATTGCTGGCTGCCGCCCGGGTCGCCGGCTGCCCTACGGCCAACGGCGTCGGCATGCTGGTGCAGCAGGGCGCGAAGGCGTTTGCGATCTGGACCGGCCAGCCCGCGCCGGTGGCGGTAATGCGGCGCGCGGTGGAGGGGAGCGTTTATGGGAAGCAATAGTCGCAAGTTTGACCGGCGGCGCACCTGGGGACTTTGGACTTAACCAGCCATGTTTGATAATATTTTCAATCCCCACAACTGGACGGTGGTGCCGTTTCATTTCTGGTCGCTGGTGTTCTTTTCCTTCGGCTGCGTCGTCGGCAGTTTCCTGAACGTCTGCATTTACCGGATGCCGCTGGATCTCAGCGTGGTGTCGCCGCCGTCGCATTGCCCGCATTGCAAAAACGCCATCCCGTTTTATCTGAACGTGCCGCTGCTGACGTGGCTCTCGCTGCGCGGCCGTTGCCGGAACTGCGGTGCGCCCATTTCACCGCGTTACTTCATCGTCGAGCTGTTGACGGGCGCGGCGTTTCTCGGGTGCTGGCTGGTATTCGGGGCAACGTCACCGTGGATTGCGGGGGTATATTGCCTGTTTCTCGCCGGCCTGATTGTGGCGACGTTCATCGACTTCGAGCATTTCATCATCCCGGACGAAATCACCTTTGGCGGCGCGGCGGTGGGCTTGCTGATCTCCATTTTCCTGCCGTCGCTGCACGGCGCGGCATCGGTGGGGCAGGGCACGGTGCGCAGCCTGGTCGGCATCGTGGTCGGCGCAGGCATCGTCTACGCCGTGCTGCGGTTGGGAAAACTATTATTCGGAAAATATCTTTTGGAGCTCGACCCGGAATCGCTGGTGAAATTTACTGAATCTGCCATCTCGTATCCGCCAAAACGCCTGTCGTTGGATCGGCTTTATCAAAGATCAACGGGTTGGTTTGTGTTTAAGGCGATGAAAATTGAATTGGCCGATCGCTGCTACCCCGAGGGGGTGGTGGCAATTTCCAAATCTAAAATCTATTTCCAAACCCCGTTAGGCGAAGAAGTAATGGATCGCGCTGAATTGCCTCAATTTGAAGCCGTTTATGTGCGGCCGCTATCGCCAGGCAAAATTGCAAAATCTATCGGTTTTAAACCGGATCGTTTCCGGTTATTGACTGATGGGTTTTGGTCGTTGTTCGAAACTCTGGCTCGAAAAGCTAAGCCCAAAATCCTGCCGGGTACGCACCTGGTTTTTACCTCGGAGGAGGCGTGGTTGTGCCCAGCTGACCTGTTGTTTGAAAGTGGCGATATTTTTTACCGCAAAACCGACGCCATCAGCTTCCAGGCGCGAAAAGTCGAAATGCAATTTAGTTCCTGGCTCGATGTGCCCGTGCGGTTGACGCCGCTTAAACTCAAAATTGGAGCTGCCGAGTTTGATCCCGAAGCTGTGCCGTACATGGAAGTTGTGACCGATCGGATGGTAATGCCTCGTGAAGCGATGGGGCTGGGCGATGTGAAATTCATGGCGGCAATCGGTGCATTTATCGGCTGGCAGGGCGCTGTGTTTTCCTTAATGGCGAGTTCGCTCATCGGCTCGCTGGTCGGCGTGACTTTGATTGTGATGAAACGTAGTGAATGGTCATCTAGAATTCCCTACGGCCCCTACATCGCGCTGGCGGCGGTAATCTGGACTTTTTTTGGTCAAAAGCTTCTTGCCGTTCTTGTGCAGCTATAAATTTGGAATATCGCGGTAGCGCGCTGCCGGTCGCCTTGTTGTAAATCGGCTTGGTGGGCCTGCTCGGACTCGAACCGAGAACCAAAGCATTATGAGTGCTCTGCTCTAACCATTGAGCTACAGGCCCGCCGGGACATCCTTGCAGAAGCCACCCCAATTTTCAATAGCAGACGCGGAAAGCCCATTTGCCCGGCGACGAGTAGGTGGGAATTGCCTCAACCGGGAAAAACATGGCCGCGTAGCTTACCGAGCAGGCGCGCGTCCGCTGCCGGAAACTCCAGCCCCGCCAGCCCGGCTTGATCGACCCATTTTACCGCCGCACAGTCCAGCGGCTGCGGTTCGCCCGCCCGGAGCTGGCAGATAAAAAATTTCAAGTGGACGGACTTGCCCGGATAGTCGTGGCGAATCTCTTCGAATAATTCACCAACCGAAATTTCCACGCCCAGTTCCTCGCGGATCTCACGGACGAGGCACTCCTCAAAGGTTTCGGATCCTTCGCGTTTGCCGCCTGGAAATTCCCAGAGTCCGCCGAGGTGCGCTTTTGCGAGGCGCTGGGTGATGAGCAGTTTGCCGTCGCCGAAGATGAGTGCGGCGCTCACTTCGATGATACCTAAAGTTTTTAATTCTGTGTCATGAGTTGAACTGGAAGCGGATCGGTTCATCTCAACTAAACATCAAAAACTTCAAACCAAACCTAACGTCCGACGCTCTTGTAGATCCAGCCGAGCTTCTCCATTTCCGCCGGGTCAAACAGGTTGCGACCGTCGAACAGGATGGGATGTGTCAGCGAGCTTTTGGCGCGGGCCAGGTCCAGCTGCTTGAACTCGTCCCATTCCGTCGCCACCACCAGCGCATCGCAGCCTTCGGCCACGGCGTTCAAGTCGTCCACGTAAGTCACATTCGGTAGCAGTGGGCGGGCCTTGTCCATCGCTTTCGGGTCATGGACGCGCAGGGTCGCGCCGTCCTTGAGCAGCCGCTGGCAGAGGTCGATCGCGGGCGAGGAACGCACGTCGTCGGTGTTCTGCTTGAACGCCAGGCCGAGCACGCCGATTTTCTTGTCTTTCAAGACCCAGAGCGTGTCGGTGATTTTTTTGACGAACCGCTCCATCTGGTCGGCGTTGATGCGCTGGACCTCCTTGAGGAGCTTGAATTCGTAGCCGACCTGCTCGGAAATCTTGATGAAAGCGCTCAGGTCCTTCGGAAAACAGCTGCCGCCAAAGCCAATGCCGGCGTTGAGGAATCGGCGGCCGATGCGCTCGTCTAAGCCGATGCCCTGGGCGACTTCCTGCACGTTTGCGCCGGCGGCCTCGCAGACGGTCGCGATGGCGTTGATGTAGGAGATCTTCAGCGCCAGAAAAGAATTCGCGGCGTGTTTGATGAGCTCGGCCGAGTTGATGTCCGTCACGATGATGGGCGCCTTGAACGGCGTATAGATTTCCCGCATCGCGGCCACGGGACGCGGTGAGGCCACGCCGATCACCACGCGGTCGGGATTCATCAAATCGCCGACGGCAAAACCCTCGCGCAGGAATTCCGGATTGCTGACCACGTCAAACTCCACCTTGGCCGGGCAGTAGCGTTTGATCGTCTGGGAAACCTTTTCGCCGGTCTTGACGGGTACGGTGCTTTTGTCCACGACGATCTTGTAGCTCGTCATCGCCGCCGCAATGTCTCGGGCGACGCGTTCGATGTAGCTCAAATCCACCGAGCCGTCCGGCTGCGGCGGGGTCGGTACCGCGATGAATATCACGTCGGAATTCTGGACGCCCTCGGCGGTGCTGTTCGTGAACTGAAGCCGGCCGGTGGCCACGTGCTTTTTGACGAGTTCTTCGAGGCCGGGTTCGTAAATCGGTATTCCCCCGGACTGGAGCAGTTTTACTTTCGCCGCGTCATTGTCCACACAGATGACCTGGTGGCCTACCTCGGCAAAGCAGGTTCCCGTGACGAGGCCGACATAGCCGGTGCCGATGATGGACAGCTTCATGTTAATTCTTGAGGGTGGGTGAGGCAGGTGTGGCCGGCGCGGCTGGTTTGGCGGCCGCGAGTTTAACCTGGATTTGCGCCAGCCGCTGGGCCGCTTCCTGGCCAAGCGAACCCGCCAGCTGGGAACGGGTCACTTCCTTGTAATAGCTGGTCGCCTCGGTCAGTTTGCCCTGCAACTCCAGCACGCGGCCCAGTGAAAATTTCGCCGGCAGCGCCTCCGTGGATTCCGGGTAGCTGCTGATCACCGCGCGGTATGCCGTCGCGGCCTCTTCGAGTTTGTCTTGCGCCTCCAGGCTCGCCGCCACGCCCAGCCTTGCCGCTGCCGCCAGTGGACTGCCGGGGTTGGCGCCGGAAAATTTATCGAACTGCGCTTGCGCCTCCGCGTAGCGCCCGGCGTCAAACAGCACCGAGGCTGCCTGCAATTGCGCCCGCTGCCCCGCCAGTGTGCCGGAATACTTGCTGGCGAGCTGCGAGAAATCTTCCGCGACCTGCTGCGCCGTCGAGCTCGGCGGCAGGGTCAGTTGTAGCGTCGTGAATGCCTGGCCGGCGTTAATCGCCTTCTGTTCCCGCTGGGTGGTGATGAAATACCAGATGAGCAGAATCGCGCCCGCGGCCACCGCGGTGACGATCAGTCGTTTGCGGTTGGCTTCAAACCACGGCCAAAACTTGATGAGCAATTCTGTGGGTGCGTCTTGAGTTTGCATATAATGAAGGGAAAGTCTTTTCCCCCCGCCGCCAAAAGGCAAGCGGAAACCGCCCGCACTTTATGCCTTCCAGACTTTTCCTGGCGTCACCCGGCATTGCGCCATCACATTGCGCGTGTCCACGATCAACGGTGACCAGTCGGCCAGTTGCTGGTAATCCACTGCGTCATGAGCCGTGGCAATTAAGACCGCGTCAAATCCCGAGATCGTCCGCCGGTTCCATTTCACGGATTTTTCCCCCGCCCAGTGTGGATGCCCCCGCGTGGGTTTGATGACCGGCACGTATGGATCATGATATGCCACGGTTGCCCCGCGCGCTTTGAGCCGGTCCAGCAGCACATAGCTGGGCGATTCGCGGTCGTCCTCCACGTTGGCCTTGTAAGCCAGGCCCAACACCAGCACCCGCGCCCCGCGCAGTTTTTCCCGCCGCCCCGCAAGCGCCTGCGCCACGCGGTCCACGACGCGTCCGGGCATGGCGCGGTTGATCTCGCCGGCGAGTTCCACAAATCGCGTTTCCTGCCCGGCCTGCCGCGCTTTCCAGGCAAGGTAAAACGGGTCAATCGGGATGCAATGGCCGCCTAGGCCCGGTCCGGGATAAAACGGCATGAAGCCGAATGGCTTGGTGCGTGCGGCGGCGACCACGTCCCAGATGTCGATGTCCAGGGCGGCGTAGACCCCCTTCAGCTCGTTGACGAGTGCGATATTGACGCTGCGAAAGACATTTTCCAGCAGTTTGGCCGCCTCGGCGGTGCGGCAGTTAGCCACGGGGATCAATATGCGGACCGCCCGGCCATAAACTTTTACCGCCGCCGCGAGGCAGGCGGGCGTGTAGCCGCCGATGAGCCGGGGAATGTCCCCGACCCGGCTGGCGGGATTGCCCGGGTCTTCGCGCTCCGGCGAATAGGCAAGGTGAAAATCTTTTCCGGCTTTCAGTCCCGATCCGCGTTCCAACACCTCGCGCAGCTCATTCTCCGTCGTGCCGGGATAGGTGGTGGATTCCAGGGCGACGACCTGTCCGCATTGCAGATGGCGGGCGATGCTTCGGCCGGTCTTCAGCACGAAGGACAAGTCCGGCGTCCGGTTCTTTTTCAGCGGGGTGGGGACGCATATCAAAATCGCTTCCACCTCTTTGATTCTGGCGAAGTCGGTGGCGGAGGAAAACTTTCCGGTGCGGACGAGCTTTTTGATTTCACCAGCGGGGATGTGCCGGATGTGGCTCCGGCCCGCATTGAGCCCGGAAACTTTTTTGGCGTCCAGGTCGAGACCCAGCACCCGTACGCCGCTGCGCGCAAATTGCAGGCACAGCGGTAGGCCCACGTAACCGAGTCCGATGATGGCGATGTTCATGCCGTGGGTGCCAGCTTGCCCCACCGGCGCGCGCGGCAAAAGCGTTTTCGAGGGGGTGCGGCGCCCCGCAAAAACCACCGCCGGTCAAACCACACCGGCTTAAAAACAGGGCGCCGCAAATTTTCTCGCCGGGGCGAACTGCCGCCGGATTATTTCTTGAACGTCCGCAGGTAGGCGACGGAGGCCTTGATGTCTTCATCCGAAAGCTCGGACGGCTTCATCAGTGTCTTGTCGTCCTTCTTCATGCCTTCCTTGATGGACTTGAATGCCTGGTCGTCGGTGATGGACGCCTGCACGGTCGCGTCGGTGTAATCGCGCGCACCGAGTTTGGTGCCCATCTTCGTGGCGCCTTTGCCGTCTTCGCCGTGGCATTTGGCGCAGTTGTCGGTGTAAACCGCTTTGCCGTCGGCGGCCATGGCGGTGGTGGTGAAGGCGAGCGCGAACGCCGCCGGGATTGCGAGGAGTGCGATTTTTTTCATAGCTGTGACCAAAACATGACACCCGCCGGGAAATTATTCTAAACCGCTATTGGCAAATCCTAATCTTGGATTGCCGCGGAAAAACTGGTTCCCCGGCAGTTTTCACCGAATCGGCCCTTCCTCCGGCCGTCCCCCGGCGGCCGGAATGGTCCGGGTGGATTGGCAGCTGCTGGATTTCCGCTTTGGCTCGCGCGGCGGCGGCTGCTAAATTCTGGGCGATGCCGGACATCGTCCTCACCACGCTCAACGCGAAGTTCATCCACGCCGCGTTCGGGTTGCGCTATCTTTTTGCCAACCTCGGCGAGCTCCAGCCGCGCGCCGTCATCGCCGAGTTCGACATCAACCTGCGCCCGCTCGACATCGCCGGGGCGCTGCTGGCGCGCGAACCCAAAATCATCGGTTTTGGAATTTATATTTGGAATGTCGAGGAAACCACCGAGGTCATCACCGCCATCCGGCGGGTCCGGCCGGAGATTAAGATCGTTTTAGGCGGCCCGGAAGTCAGCTATGAAACCGGAGACCAAGCCATTGTCGCGCTGGCCGACCACGTCATCACCGGCGAGGCGGACCTGAAATTTGCCGAGGTGTGCCGGGTTTTATTGAGTGGTAGGGCCGAGCTGCGGCTCGGCCAGGGCGAGCAGCAGTGCGTCCATGCCACCCTTCCAAAAATCATTCCCGCCGAGCTGCCGGAATTTTCGCGCCTCGCGCTGCCCTATGATTTTTACACGGACGCGGATCTCGCGCACCGCATTGTGTATGTCGAGGCGTCGCGCGGCTGTCCCTTCACCTGTGAATTCTGCCTGTCGTCGCTCGATATTCCGGTGCGATCAGTGCCGCTGGACCAATTTCTCGCCGCAATGCAACGGTTGCTGGATCGCGGACTGAAGCAATTCAAATTTGTGGACCGCACGTTCAATCTGAACCTCGCCACCAGCCGGACGCTGCTTGAATTTTTTCTGGCGCGTTACCAGCCGGGGATGTTTTTTCATTTCGAAATGATCCCCGACCGTCTCCCCGCCGAGCTGCGCGAAGTCATCGCCCGGTTTCCGCCCGGCTCGCTGCAATTCGAGGTGGGCATCCAGACCTTCAATCCCGAAGTCGGCGCGCTCATCAGCCGCCGGCAGAATTACGAACGCTTGGCGGACAATTTCACTTATTTGCGGAATCAAACCAACGTCCACCTTCACGCGGATCTCATCGTCGGCCTACCCGGCGAAACGCTGGCCAGCTTTGCCGCTGGCTTCGATCAACTCATTGCCCTCGGCCCGCAGGAAATCCAGGTCGGCATTTTGAAGCGGCTGCGCGGCACTCCGATTGTGCGGCACGACGCGGAATGGCGGATGGTTTACCACGCGCATCCGCCTTATGAGATTTTGCAGAACCGGCTGCTGGATTTCGCCGCGCTGCAGCGGCTGCGGCGCTTCGCAAAATATTGGGACCTGGTTGGCAATAGCGGCAACTTCGTTGCCACCGTGCCGTTGATCTGGCCTGACGGCGCCTCGCCGTTCCACAGTTTTCTCCGGTTCAGCGACTGGCTCTACGTGAAAATCGCCCGCACGGACAGCATCGCGCTGGCGCGGCTGATGGAAATGCTTTTTGAATTTCTGACGCGCGAAATTCAGCTGGATGCGAAGTTCGTCGCGGCCGCTTTCTGGCGCGATTGCCAGCGCACCGGCCGGCGGGACGCGCCGGAGTTCCTGCGGGAGTTTCTGCCGGCGGAAAGCCGGTCCAGCCTCCGTGCGCGCGACCGTTCGCTGCCCCGGCGCCAGGCGAGGCACCTGGCGGCCTGAGCAAGACTCGCGGCGACCGCTGTCCACCAGAACCATCGGCCCATTGCTACGGATTTGATGGAAATGCTCTGGTCAACGTTCGGGGCGTTTATGGGTTCGCCTTCGGCGCGGTGGGAAATTATCCTGTCCGCTTTGGATGAACTGGGTGGTTGCCATATTATTGTCCGCGTTTTTTCTCGGCCTATACGATCTCTGCATCAAGCACGCGGTGCGGGCGAACGCGGTGACGCCGGTGCTGTTTTTTAGCACGCTCACCGGCGCGGCTGTGTGGGGGTGCCTGCTGCTGGTGGAGGCGGTGCGGCCGGGGCTGCTGCCGCCGGCGCTCGTCCCGGACGCGTTGACGTGGTCGCAGCATCTGCAACTGCTGCTGAAATCTGGTATCGTCGCTGCGTCTTGGATCGGCACTTATTACTCGCTCAAACACTTGCCGCTCTCGCTCGGCGCCCCGCTCCGCGCCACCAGCCCGCTGCTTACCCTATTCGGCGCAATCCTGATTCTGGGCGAACGCCCGACCATTCTGGAAACCATCGGCATCCTGACCACGCTGGGCTCGTTCGTGGGCCTCTCGGTCGCTGGCGCGCGCGAGGGCGTCCATTTTCACCGCAATAAATGGGTTGGCCTCCTGCTGGTGGGAACATTTTTGGGCGCGGTGAGTTCGCTCTACGACAAGTATCTGCTAGGCACGGTGAAATTTTCTGTGCCGACGGTCCAGTGCTGGTTCTCCCTTTACCTGCCGGTGTTTTTCGGGCCGTTCGCGCTGGGTTGGAAACTGCGGCTGTGGCCGCGTAATGAATTTGCCTGGCGCTGGAGCATCCCGTTCATCGCGCTGCTGCTGCTGGCGGCGGATTATCTGTATTTCAGTGCGCTGCGCAATCCCCACGGGCTGGTTGCTATTGTGATGAGCTTGCGGCGGGCGAGCACGCTGGTGGCGTTTGCGGGCGGGCTGTATTTTTTCCACGAGGCCAACGGCTGGCGCAAGCTGCCCGCGGTCATTGGCATTTTGATCGGCGTGGTCCTGACGATTCTCGGCTGAAATCAAACCACTTCGCGGTAGACGTCGGGATGCGGGCGGGAGATGACCACGCTGTTCACGAGTACGCCGGCCTCGGCCAGCACTGCGCGGCCCGCTGCCACGCCGGCCTGGACCGACGACACGTCACCGGTCATCGAGCAGAAGGCTTTCCCGCCCATCGCCATCGCGAGGCGGACTTCCACCAGTTGTACCGCGGAAGTCTTGGCCACGGCGTCCGCCGCCTCGATGAGCGTGGCGACGTTGAAGGATTCGATGATGCCGAGCGCGCCGTTCGGCTCCGCCGGCTGGGTG
>CAIQEI010000133.1 GCA_903870815.1 uncultured Verrucomicrobia subdivision 3 bacterium | reverse complement strand
TCCGGTCGGGCTTCGCCCTCCCTATGCAGGGGATGGACAAAGAACAAACAAAAACATAAACTCAACCATGTCCCAGGACTAACTCATGGACTGGATCAGAAAAGTGAAGCCGGTCAATCACATGAAATATCCAAACATCAAGAAGGGTATTCGGTGGGGCTGTATTGTTGGCGGAGTGCTTGGCTTGCTCTGGTTCGGTTGGTGTTGCTGGCTTTCCACGACTCCGCCCTATTCAGAGATTTCAGTTTCCTTGGCGTGCCGTCCATGGTGGAGCAATTGGAAGTCAGCTTTTTTTGTAACCCTAATTACGGGATTACCCGTAGGGATTCTCGCGGCGTTTCGTCCACTCAGAGACCCAAAACGGAACCGGAGACATGACGCCTAAAGTCGCCGGAACCGGCAGCGACTTTTGACGCATAAAAACTAAACTCAAACAGAAATAGCCTTGAACGAAAAAATAAACCTGCCTGTCGTGCTTTACATTGCGGTAATGATTTGCGTTATCGTCAGTGTGGATTTACTGTTCTTTAAGCATCGATTCTGGGAACGGCTGATGGTGAACATCGGCATTGTCTTGGTGTTTGGAGCCTTCTATTTGAGATTCCTAAAGAACCCGTGAGCTGTAACCGGTTTTCTACAGAGGTGGCCGGGAGGCCAGCACGATGGGATGAATTTTTGAATTTTCCAACCAGCGTATCCGTGGCTGAGACGGCGGTTTTGTTTATCGGATGAATTTTTTTATTTTTAAACCTTGGTAATCCGATTTTCCCGCAAACCGCCAGCCGCGCTGGCCCGCGCTGGCTGGGTGCCAGATTTCTGGTTTATGGTGTCGATTTGATAAATTTTAAAATTTCATCACCACCACTGGGTGATTGCCATTTGCACTAACGAACCGTAGGATTTTGTCCATGCCATCCACTCCCAGAGGTTTGCTCCCCGGCCAATCAACCAAGACCGCAGATTTTGTCAATTATCAGGAAGGCGCGGTCGTAAGCCGGGAGATTGTAAAAAAGCCCACCGGCAACGTGACTCTTTTCGCCTTCGACGAGGGGCAGGGTTTGAGCGAACACACTGCGCCCTTTGATGCGCTCGTGCAGGTGCTGGAAGGCGAGGCTGAAATCGTCATTTCCGGGCAGCCCCATCTCCTACGGGGCGGTGAAATGATACTCATGCCCGCTGGTCAACCGCACGCACTCAAGGCCGTCCAGCGGTTTAAGATGCTTCTCACGATGATTCGCTCAGATTAAGCCCCGTTCACCGGCACCTCGGTACGCGCAGCGTCCGGCTCCATCCGGTTCGTACCGGATGGCCGGTTTTGGCAGCGGGCTTGGATGAAAAATTAAAATTTCATCCAATGAAAAGTAAGCGTCACGTGTAGCACCTCTGGTTAAAGTCTGACGGATATTATAGTTCTGAGAGCTATGATACCCGGCATCGCCCGTATCGACCAGCCTTCCCACCGTACCCACGGATTTTTCGTGCGTATTTCACGGCAGGGAAAGACGTATTCAGGATTTTTCTCAGATAAGAAATTCGGCGGTCAGGAAAGGGCGTTGACCGTGGCGCAGGATTATTATTTGAAGCTGAAGAAACTACTGGGAGTGCCACAGAAACGCGCACGGCGATTGCGGGTGAAAAATGGCGGGCGGCGAGGAAAATCGGGCATTATTGGCGTGCAGCGTGTGATTAACCGGAAGAGCAGACCGTGGCGAAAATACTGGGTGGCGGCATGGAGTCCTGAGCTTGGGGTGTATCGCAAGAAACAATTTTCAATCCGCAAGTTCGGCGAGAAGACGGCCAAACAACTGGCTATCCGTGCCCGGCGGGCTGGGGTACGGAACATGAAGTGATTAACGGTTCGCCAGAATCAAAAATTTCATCCAATCAAAACCCTCACTGACAGCCAGCTTGTGTCCGGCCCGGAAATCATCACGGCCATCGGCTTCATCATCTCCGGCGTGACGTTCTACAAGGAGTTCGTGCGGTGAGATTTATTCTTTCAATTCCTCCGCGTGATAGCCCACGCAATCCAGTGACGCCATTGCTGCCCGAATATGCTCTGGATTGAGATTGTCAAATTCCGGCATGGTTTTGTTACTTAGCCAGACGTACTTCAAATCATTTAGGAATTCATAAATGGTTTGCGCCGTATTTGCGGTAATGCCCTTTTCGGGACAGGGAATACCATTGATGACATTAACCGAGCCAAGCACTGGATTACCGGGTTGATACGGGGATTCAGTGATGAAAAATCTCATTGAATGAAAATTGTTTGTCACCATCTTGGTAGGTCTGACCTCATCGGCTTGCTGTGCATTCTGCCTCACGCCATGGCTTCTTCCAAGACCACCTCGGGATGTCTCGACGCCACGCGCAACAGCACCCGCGCTGCGCCCGTTGGCTTGCGTCGTCCCTGCTCCCAGTTGTGCAGCGTTTTGACGGATATGCCGAGCAGTTCTGCAAACTTGTTTTGCGATAGCCGCAACCGCGACCGGGTGGCCGACACCGTGTTTTCCCACTCCGCCCGCTGTTCCTGCTGGTACGCTTTCGGGTCAAGCTGGCGGCGGTGGAGCTTGCCGTTGCTGTCACGGGTCACGTTCCACACGCGAGATGGGGCCGCCGCCCCCCGGCGCACGGCTTTCGCTTGCCGCAGGGCTTCGCTCAATTCTTCAAATCGTTCTTTGTTCATGTTTTGTAGTCCTCAATCAGTGTTCGCAGTTGTTTTAATTCGCCCGCGCTCAAATCTTCCTTCTCGTTCTTGGCGTAGATGTCCAGCATCAGAATCCGGTCGTGGGCGACCACCCAGTAATAAATCATCCGTGCCCCGCCGCGTTTCCCGTGGCCTTTGGCCGCCACGCGCAATTTTCGCAGCCCGCCGGACTTCGGTATCACCTTGCCTGCGTCAGGCCGGGCCAACAACAGTCCCTGCACCCGCGCCAAGTCATCATCGTCCAGCAATTCCATTGCGCGACGAGTGAACGGAGCAAATTCTTCAAAGACCATTGCTCAGAGCATACGCCAATGACGTAGGATGTCAAGAATGGCTTTTCCCTTAATGGTGGAAAAGTCGGAATCTTTCGACAAGATGGCTGATTCGGTGTTAAATGGATGCGAACACTGAACGAAGAGGAATCATTATGGCCGAACCAACCATCATCTGTCCGAAATGTAAAAATGAAATCAAGCTGACAGAATCACTGGCCGCACCGCTCATTGAATCTGTCCGCCACGATTTTGAACAACGGCTGGCAAAAAAAGACCTCGACGTTGCTGGGCGGGAAAAATCCATCTTTGAACGTGAAGAAGCCTTATCCAAGGCCAAAGACACGCTCGAAACCCAAGTGGCCGAACGAGTACAACTGGAACGCGGTAAAATCGCCGCTGACGAGGCAAAAAAAGCTAAACTCGCCTTATCCAACGACCTCGACCAAAAAACAAAAGAAGTCACCGACCTACAGGAAATTTTAAAACAGAAAGACGAAAAACTCACCGAAGCCCAAAAGGTACAGGCGGATTTGCTGAAAAAGCAGCGGGAATTCGATGACGCCAAGCGCGAACTGGAACTGACCATTGAGAAACGGGTTTCAGCAGGATTGGACGCCACAAGGCAGCAGGCACGGAAGGAGGCGGAGGACGAATTGAAGCTCAAAGTTTCTGAAAAGGAACAGACGATTACTTCCATGCAAAAACAAATCGAAGATTTGAAGCGGCGGGCAGAACAGGGTTCGCAGCAGCTTCAGGGCGAAGTTCAGGAACTTGAACTTGAAAACTTGCTCAAAGCGAAATTTCCCCATGACACGATTGCGCCGGTGGCGAAAGGCGAGCATGGCGGCGACGTGTTGCAGCGGGTGGTCAGCCCGGTCGGGCAGGCCAGCGGGACAATCCTGTGGGAATCCAAACGAACCAAAAACTGGAGCGACGGTTGGCTGGCAAAACTCCGCGATGACCAGCGGGCGGCCAAGGCGGAAATCGCCGTCATCATCAGTCAGGTGCTGCCCAAGGGCGTGGAAACCTTCGACTTGGTCGAGGGCGTGTGGGTGGCACTGCCGCAGGCGGCATTACCCGTGGCCGTGGCGTTGCGCCACACGCTGATTGAGACGGCGACCGCACGGGTTGCATCCGAAGGTCAGCAGACAAAGACCGAGTTGGTTTATCAATACCTTACCGGCCCGCGCTTCCGGCAGCGGGTGCAGGCCATCGTCGAAGCTTTCAGCTCCATGAAGGAAGACCTCGACAAAGAAAAGAAGCTCATTTTGAAACAGTGGGCCAAGCGTGAAGCACAGATTGAACGCGTCATGCAGTCCACCGTCGGCATGTATGGCGACCTGCAAGGCATCGCCGGTTCTACCATCCAAGAAATTGAGGGACTGGAATTGAAAGCATTGGAAGAGCCGGTTCCGGCAGACATCAAACAGGTGCAGGCGTAGTTCTGAAGCCAACATGAGCCGCACGCCATACATTTCCAAGTCGAAATACCTGTCGGGCCTGCAATGCCCGAAGCTGCTGTGGAGTGCCTACAAAGCCAAACACCTTTTTCCCGCTGTGGACTCTGCCCAGCAGGCCATTTTCGACCAAGGCCACGAGGTCGGGTCGCTGGCAAAAAAAATATTCCCCAACGGAATCGAGATTGATTGCGACCCCGCCGACTTCGAGGGAGCCATCCGGCTGACCAAAGAAAAACTTGCCCTGCGCCGACCGATATTTGAAGCCACGTTTACAGCCAATGGCGGATATGCCCGTGCGGACATCCTGAATCCGGTCGGCAAAGATGAGTGGGATATAATCGAAGTCAAATCCACTACATCATTGAAGGATGTTCACATTCCAGACATTGCGTTCCAGACATGGGTGTTCACAGAGGCGGGCATCAAAATCCGCCGGTGTTTTCTCTGTCACATCAATAATAAGTTTGTTCGTCATGGTGAAATTGACCCGCGAAAGTTTTTCACGCTCGTTGACGTGACGGCGGAAGTGGCCGCGATTTCCCACGAACTGGAGGAACAGGTCGGCCAGATGGGGAAAATCATCCGCTCCACAAAATGCCCTGAAATCCAAATCGGCAAACAATGCGACAGTCCCTATACCTGTCCGCTGCACGACCATTGCTGGTCATTCCTGCCGCCAAAAAATGTTCTGGAGCTTTATGATGATAAAAAAGGACGTGGTTGGGATTTACTGAAGCGCGGCATCCTGCGCATCACCGACATCCCAGACGATTATCCGCTCTCCACCAAGCAGGAAATCCAGCGGACGACCGCCCTGACCGGCAAGCCGTATGTCCAGCGGATGCAGATTCAGGCTTTTTTGAAGAATTTGGAATACCCACTGCAATATTTGGATTTTGAAACCTTCAGTTCGGCGATACCGATGTTCGACGGCTCACGACCCTACGAACAAATCCCGTTCCAGTTTTCGCTTCACATCGTCCGCAAGGCAGGAGCCAAGCCGGAGCATCGGATATTTCTGGCCGAAGGCCGGAATGACCCACGGGCGGAATTCATGCGTCAGTTGAAATCGGCGGTCGAGCCGAAGGGGACGATACTGGTTTTCAACGCGCCGTTTGAAAAAGGCCGGATGAAAGAATGTGCAGAACTATTGCCGGTATACAAATCCTGGGTTTCTGCGGTGAACAATCGGATTGTTGACCTGCTGCTGCCGTTTCGTGGGTTTAATTTCTACCATCCAGACCAGTGCGGTAGTGCCTCAATGAAGCTGGTTCTACCGGCTTTGACCGGCACGGATTACACCGGTCTGGAAATTCAGGAGGGCGGCACGGCCAGTCGGGAATTTCTGCGGGTGACGTTCGGCAAGGTCAGCGCGGCGGAGCGGAAACGGGTGCGGGATGCGCTCGACAAGTATTGCGGACAGGACACCGAAGGGATGGTGTGGATTCTGGCCGCACTGCGGGCGGCTTGACGCAGATTCTTCAAACAAAATCTTGTCCCCGCCTGCTTTTGCGACTACGAATGTTGCGTTAAGAAAATCATGTAACAGAACAAAATAACAAATAATTTCGCGCAGCTTCGGCTGCTGTCCGTATCGAAACCTAGGAAATTTCGCAGGAAGACAGCGTTTGAAGCGCGCCCCAGTTGGGGCGTGCTGAAAGCGT
>CAIQEI010000132.1 GCA_903870815.1 uncultured Verrucomicrobia subdivision 3 bacterium | reverse complement strand
CGGTGGTCGGATAAAACTTCTTCAACGTCTCGGTCGGCTCCGGCCAGCCCATCGTGGCGAACGGCCACAGCCACGAGCTGAACCAGGTGTCGAGCACGTCGGTGTCTTGGGTGAAGCCGTGCTGCTCAAGTGTTTTTGCAGCAGCCTCATCCGTGGTCGCAACAAACACGTCGTAGATTTGACCATTTGCAGGAACGTCCTTTCTCAAATCAGAGAATGATTCTTTCGATGCGACATTCACGGCGCGAGCAACGCTCGAAGACAAAATGCCTTTTATAAATTCGTTTTCCCAACCCAGCCACCCAGCGTAATCCAAACCCTTATCCCAATTCGTAGCGGAAAAAGAAATGCGGCGAGTCCACACCGGAATCCGATGTCCCCACCAAAGCTGACGGCTGATGCACCAGTCCTGAATGTTCGTCAGCCAGTGGTCGTAAACCTTCGCCCAGCGGTCGGGATGGAATTTCATCCGGCCTTCGGCCACGCACGCCTTGGATTCCGGAACGGCGGGATACTTCAAAAACCATTGCTCGCTCAACCGCGGTTCAATCGGCACATCCGCGCGCTGGCTGTATCCGACATTGTTCTCGTAAGGTTTCGCCTCAATCATCACGCCCTGTTCCGTGAGTATTTCCACGGCAACTTTGCGCGCCTTAAATCGATCCAACCCGGCTAGTGGCCCGCCCGCCAGGGCGTTCATCGTGCCGTCGGCATTGATGACTTCGATGAGCGGCAGCTTGTGGCGCGTGCCGATGTCGAAGTCTGCCTTGTCGTGCGCGGGCGTGACCTTGAGCACGCCGGTGCCGAATTCAAAATCCACATGCTCGTCGCCGATGATCGGGATGAGTTTCTGCGCGCGCGGCAATTCGGCGGGCAGGGGACGCACGATGTGCTTGCCAATGAGATGCGCGTAGCGCGGGTCCTTCGGGTTCACCGCCACGGCGGTGTCGCCGGGAATCGTCTCCGGCCGCGTGGTAGCGATAGTCAGCCAGGTGTCCGGCGTTTCCGCGACCTGCACCTTGAAGTGATACATGAAACCCTTCTGCGGTTTCATTTCCACTTCCTCGTCGGACAGCGCCGTCTGCGACACCGGACACCAGTTCACCATGCGTTTGCCGCGATAGATGAGGCCTTTCTTGTAAAGCTCGACAAACACTTTCTGCACGCAGCGTGAATACTCCGGGTCCATCGTGAAGCGCTCGCGCGTCCAATCGCACGAGCAGCCGAGCTTCTTGAGCTGGTTGATGATGATGTCGCCGTGCTTTTCCTTCCACACCCAGACGCGCTTGAGAAACTCCTCGCGGCCGAGGTCGTGGCGGGATTTCTTTTCCTCCTTCTTGAGCTGCTTTTCCACCATCACCTGCGTGGCAATGCCGGCGTGATCGGTGCCGGGCAGCCAGAGCACTTCCTTGCCGTCCATGCGCGCCTTGCGGCTGAGGATGTCCTGGATGGTGTTATTGAGGACGTGGCCCATGTGGAGCATCCCGGTGACGTTCGGCGGCGGGATGACGATGGAATACGCGGGCTTGGCGGACTTCGAATCGGCGTTGAAGCAACCCTGCTTCAGCCAGAAATCATACCATTTGTCCTCGACGGACTGCGGCTCGTAGGCTTTTGAAAGTTCCATAAAAAACGGGTTTACGCGAATTACGCTAATTGACGCGAATTAAAAACAAAGCATGAAGGCAAACAGAATTGGCGGAAATTCGTGCAATTCGCGTCATAATCATCTGCTTCATAAGCTGAAATCTTTCGGTAACGCTGTCGGCTTCGGTCGGCTCAATACGACCCGCTTCCATTCCAGCGATTCATGGCCAAAATTCACCAGCAACCCTAGTTCAAGTTTTGATGCTGCGAGATAATTGAGCAATTGTTTCACATGGGCGTCAGTCAATTGTTCGACCGCCTTGGCCTCGAACAGGATTTTGTCCCAAACCACAAAATCGGCAAAATAATGATGCGGCAGGATGACGTCTTTGTAAGCCACTTCGTATTTCCGCTCGCGGGCAAATGGAATCTGGCTGCGTTGCAGTTCCACCACCAGTGCATCCTTGTAGATTACCTCGTCGTGGCCCTTGCCGAGCCCGCGGTGAACTTCCATGCACAAACCGACAAGCTTGAAGACTTCTTCTTTGTGGAGGAGTTCTTTCATGCTATGTCTGAAAATTCGCGTTGATTAGCGAAATTCGCGTAACGTCTTCCGTCTTTATTTCTTCAGCAGCGCGAACTCCATCGAGTCCACCAGCGCTTCGAGGCTGGCTTCGATGATGTTTTCGCTCACGCCGACGGTGCCCCATTCACGGCGGTTGTCGGTGGACTGGATCAGCACGCGCGTCTTTGCCGCTGTGCCGGCGACGCCGTCAAGGATGCGCACCTTGTAATCGGTGAGCGTCACCTTCTTCAGCTTGGGAAATGATTTTGCCAGCGCGGAACGCAGCGCGGAATCCAGCGCGTTCACCGGGCCGTCGCCTTCGGCCACCTCGTTGTGGGCGGTCCGGCCGACGCGTACGCGCACGGTCGCCTCGCAGATGGATTGCTTCGCATCTCGGCGCATGGAGACGTGATACTGCTCCACGACGAACTTGGGCTCCGTCCGGTGATCGAGGATGCCGCGGATGAGCAACGCCATCGAAGCCTCGGCGGCTTCATATTCGTAGCCCTGGTGTTCCAGCTCCTTTATGCGGTTCAGGATCGCCTTCAATTCCAGCGTCTCGTTCGTGATCTTGAAGCCGAGCTCCTGCGCCTTGATGACGATGTTGCTGCGTCCGGACAGGTCGCTGATGAGGATGTTCCGCTGGTTGCCGACGAGCGACGGGTCGATGTGCTCGTAGCTGGAGGCCAGCTTCTGCACGGCGTTCACGTGCGCGCCGCCCTTGTGCGCGAACGCCGCCGCGCCCACCCACGGCTGGCGGGAATTGTGGCGCAGGTTCGCCACTTCATCCACGAACAGCGACAGTTCCTTGAGCTTGGCCAGCGACTTGGGCGGCACGCTGGTCTTTTTCATTTTCAGCGCGACGCAGGGGATGACGCTGGTCAAATTGCAATTACCCGTGCGTTCGCCGTAGCCGTTGATGGTGCCCTGCACGTGCACCGCGCCGCATTCGAGCGCGGCCAGCGCGTTGGCTACGCCGAGGCCGATGTCGTCGTGCGTGTGGATGCCGATTTTGCAATTCAATTTGCCGAGGGCGGTCTTGGTGATAGCGGTGATCTCGCCCGGCAGACAGCCGCCGTTCGTGTCGCACAGCACCACGAAATCCGCGCCGGCCTTTTCCGCGGCGCGCCAGGTGTCGAGCGCGTATTCGGCGTTCAGCTTGTAGCCGTCGAACGCGTGTTCGGCGTCATAGATCACAAACTTCCCGTGGTCTTTCAGGTGGCGCACCGTGTCGCCGATCATCGCGAGGTTTTCCTCGGGGGTGCAGCGCAGGACCTCCTTGACGTGGAGCAGGGAGGTCTTGCCGTAGATGGTGACGACCGGTGTTTCGGCCTCGATGAGCAGACGCACTTGGTCATCCTGTTCGACCGGCACGCCTTTTTTGCGCGTGGAGCCAAAGGCGGCGAGGCGGGCGTTTTTGAATTTTTTCTTCTTGGCCTGCGCGAAGAACTCGATGTCCTTGGGGTTGCTGCCCGGCCAGCCGCCTTCAATGTAATGAACGCCAAAAGAATCGAGCTTCTCGGCGATACGGAGCTTGTCCGCCACCGAGAAATTGATGCCTTCGCCCTGCGAACCGTCGCGCAGGGTCGTGTCGTAGATTTCGACTTGGGGTTTCATAAAATGCCGTAAAACGGAGCGATACTATCCCTGAATCCGGCGGCAGTGGCAAACTGGAAAACGGGATCAACCAAAGCGCTAATTTGTAAAAGTCACAATTTCACCGCCGTTGTCCCAGTTGGGTGTGTAATCATAACCTGCTTTCAGGTTTAGCTTCCATTCCGCGCCAATTTTAACCGCCGGAACAATGCTGAGAGTGGTTTGATCAGTGGCGCCCGATCCGCTGGTTTCAATTAATTCAAATTTCAATTCTACTTTGTCGGCGCTGAGACTTTTACGGGCCAAAATGGCGATGCCCTTGACTCCTGCATTTTCACCTGTCCTGGCATCGTCTTTGAAACTTTCGGGGCTTGGATATTCTTTCTTCATCTCCGCTTGGTTTTTCGGCGGAACTGACGCGAGGAAGGTGTTAAGGTCGCCAGTCAACAATGCCCAAAAGGTTGATTCCAAAGCTGCTTCCGGTGTTTTGTAGCCGGCAAAGACCAGTTGGTTTTTGGGCATAAAAATTCCCGGCGGGGGCGGCGTTTGCGTCGGCGGCAGATGCGGGCGTTGCCAAAAGAAAATTGCCAAACCGGTTGAAATCAGAATTGCGATGACAATAATCGCGAGGGTTAGCCTGGATTTCATGGCGACAGACGAGGATGTTTCTCGCCGGTCAAATTGTCCAGCGCCGAGTTGCGCTTTGTCCCCGCGCGGGTTTAAATTGCCAGCATGGAAGAATTCGCCGACATCCAGTGCCCGTTCTGCGGCCAGACGTTCGCCGTGGCGATTGACCCGAGCGTGGCGCAGCAATGTTTCACGACGGATTGCGAGGTCTGCTGCCGTCCGTTCGAAGTGGTGGCGGAATGTGAGGACGGCGAGATCGTCAGCGCGGAGGCTAGGTCGGCTTGAACGTTTTCGCCCTTACAATAAATCCTGTTCCGACATCACCTGGTCCTGGATGTTTTTGACGACGATGCGGGCGCGGGCGACGGCGGTGTCCTGCGTTTCGCCGAGAAACGACTTCAACCGCAGCCGCACGGCGGCGATGAATTCCCCGTTGCGGTCATGCAGCGGCAGGATCAGCACCACGGCGCCCTTCTCGCGGGCGTACGACACCGTGCCGTCCTTGATGGCATTCGCCTCCGCTTCGGCTCCCGGCTTGCCGAGATCCGTTTTATCCTTGCTGGCAATCACCGCGGTGGCGCCGTTCGTCTGCGCGGTGTAAATCTGCAGGCCGAGGATGCGCGGCTCCTTTACCATGATGCCGTTCACGATGAGCTGGGCGGCGGGCACGATGGGCGTGTAATCCACCATCGCGTCGGTGAAATAACACACCGCGTCCGATTTTGTCCGGAAACCGAGCTGGCCTTCCGTAAACGTGTTGTCGCCGAGCGCCGGCATGACGGGTTTCCCGTCGAACGAGATTTTGATCTGGTTCCCTTCGCATTGGACGCCGAGCGAATGCCAGACGCCGGCGGTCACGTCCACATCCGGCCCGATGGGGTCGGAGCGCTGGCCGTTCACGACCTTGTAAAACCGGACGTTCCGGCCCAGCGCATTGGCGCGGACGACGTAGTAATTCGAGGCATTCTGATAGCGGAAAACCACGCCGGCCATCTGCTCAGTGATGCCGCTGACGATCTTGAAGCGCGTGGTGAAGTTGAAGGTGCGGAACCGCTCGCCCGTGAACAGGAACATCGGGAAATGTTCATCGGTCAAGTCCTGACTGGTCTGGGCCAGCACCCGGCTGCGGTTGCTGGCGGGCGCGTTGCTGTTGAATCCGCCAAAGGCGGACGGCGTTTCCGTCGAAATTACCTGCCAGACGCCCGGCTGGCCGTCGCCGGCCAGCACCGCCTGAAAGTTGGTCGGCGTTGCGCCTTCGGGATAATCGCCGAAACCGAAATGGATTTCCGCGGCGCAAACCGGCAGCGCCAGCAGCAGGGTGAAAATCCACAGAAAAATTCGCATGACCGCAGCGTAGCAAAACCCGGCCGGCAGGCAAAACTGTTTTAGATTTGCCGCTGGCTTTCCGCGTCCGCCGGTTTGCCGCCTGCCGTAGTGCCGGTTTTCCACCGGCAGCCGGTCGAACGCCGGTAACCACTGTGCTAATCAGGACATGCGGATGACCAACCCAAAACCCGCGATCCAGTCGATGGTAAACCGGCGGGGCCGGCGCGGCGCGCTTAACCGGTAGTTGGCGCATGATTTCAGGTTCAAACCAAAAAGTGGATTGCCTTTCGGGGCAAAATCCGGAACAATCTTGGCAATCTTATGAATCGCATGAACAAATTTATTTTTGGAACCACCTTGCTCCTCGCCCTCGCCCCGGTCGTCCGGGCCGACGACACCAACGTGTTGAGTGACCAGAAATCCCGCGTCAGCTACGCCATCGGCCTGAACATCGGCCACAACTTCAAGGCGCAGGACCTCGACCTAAACCTTGATCTCGTGAACCGGGCCATGAAGGACGTCCAGGCCGGCAATCCGGTGTTGATGAACGATGAGGATGTCAAGCAGACGCTCACCGCCTTTCAGCAGGAAATGCGCGCCAACCAGATGAAGAAGCGCGCCGAACAAACCGTTAAGAATAAGGCCGATGGCGAGGCGTTTCTGGCCACCAACAAGAACAACCCCGGCGTCGTCACCTTGCCGGACGGCCTGCAATATCTCGTCGTGAGCAACGGCACCGGCGCCACGCCCACCGCCAACGACACCGTCACCGTCAATTATCGCGGGAAGCTGCTGGACGGCACGGAATTTGACAGCTCCTACAAGCGCGGCGAGCCGGCGACCTTCCCGGTCGGTGGCGTCATCCACGGCTGGACCGAGGCGCTGCAGTTGATGAAGGTCGGTTCCAATTGGAAATTGTTCATCCCCTCCGAACTGGCCTACGGCGAACAGGGCAATCGCAGCATTGCGCCGAATGCCGTCCTGATTTTTGATGTCGAACTCATCTCGATCAAACCCGCGCCCGCGCCCGCCATCACCTTGCCTACCGCCCCCGTCCAGCCGCTCACCAGCGATATCATCAAGGTGCCCAGCGCCGATGAATTGAAGAAGGGCGCCAAGGTCGAAGTCATCAAGGCCGAGGACGCCGCCAAGCTGCAGAACGGCGCCGCGCACTAAGTCTGCTTTGAACATTGCGGCGGTTTCCGTGTCAATTTCAAGACTATGAAACTGAACTCTAAGCCGGTGTTCGGGTTTTTTGCCGCCATGGCGGGCGTGGCCTTGGTGATCGGCTTGCTGGCCGTTTCCCATTGCTGGGGCAAGGATGGGCCGCCCGCCTTCAACGTCTCCGCCACCCCCATCGATCGCGACGCCCGCCTCGGCACCAGCTTCGCGCCCATCGTCAAGAAAGTCGCGCCCAGCGTCGTCAACATCTACTCCACGCGCTTCGTCAAGGAGCGGCTGGTTCGGAACCCGATGTTCAACGACCCGATCTTCCGCCAGTTCTTCGGCAACCGATTCCCGTCCGATGGCGGCGACCGCGAGCGCACCCGCAAGGAACAGGGCCTTGGCTCCGGCGTCATCGTCTCGGCCGACGGCTACATTTTGACGGCCAACCACGTCGTGGCCGACGCGGATGAAATCGAGGTCGCCGTGCCGGGCAGCAAAAAAGAATTCACCGCCAGGATCATCGGTCGCGACAGCCTGACCGACGTGGCGGTCCTGAAGATTCAGGCGGCCAATCTCTCCGCCGTCACGCTGGCGGACAGCGACCAGCTTGAGGTGGGCGACATCGTGCTCGCGCTCGGCAATCCATTTGGCATCAGCCGCGAAGACCAGTTGCCCTCGCCGTCCGTCTCGATGGGCATCGTCAGCGCGCTCGGCCGCCACGCGCTGCCGGGCTTCAACCAATACCAGAATTTCATCCAGACGGATGCCGCCATCAACCCCGGCAATTCCGGCGGCGCGCTCGTGGACGTGGAAGGCCGGCTCGTCGGCATCAACACCGCCATCGTCAGCCCCAGCGGCGGCAACAACGGCATCGGCTTCGCCGTCCCCATCAACATGGCGCGCAATGTCCTCGAACGCCTCGTCAGCGGCGGCAAGGTCACGCGCGGCTATCTCGGCATCATGCCGCAGGATGTCGACGCCGACCTGGCGCGGGAATTCAATCTGCCGGATCAGAACGGCGCGCTCGTCAGCGACGTGATGCCGGGCACGCCCGCCGCCAAGGCCGGTTTGAAATCCGGCGATGTCATCACCGCCATCAACGGCCAGCCGATCACCGACGCCCACGGCCTGCAATTGACCGTTTCCCAGATCAGCCCCGGCACGGCGGTCGCGGTGAAAGTCATCCGCAACGGCGCCAGCCGCAATTTCAACGTCACCCTCGCCGAACTGCCCGGCAGCACGGAAAGCACCGGCGGCGATCAGGACAATGCCGACTCCGGCACCGGCATGGCCGATGCCCTGGATGGCGTGACCGTGTCCGACTTGGAACCGCAGGTGCGCGAGCAACTGCGCGTGCCGGACAATGTGCAGGGCGCGCTCGTCTCGGATGTGAGCGCCGATTCGAATTCCGCCGACGCCGGGCTCCAGCAGAACGATCTCATAGTCGAAATCAACCGCCAGCCCGTCACCGGGGCCGCCGACGCCGTGCGCCTGTGCAAGGCCGCGCGCGGCGAGCACATCCTCGTGAAAATCTGGCGGCGCACCGGCGATTCCGCCGGCACACGCTTCCTCAGCGTGGACAACGCCAAGCGCGAGAAAAAGTGATCCGTTAAATCGCTGGATCGGTTAAACGTGAAATGCGAATTGCTTTTCGCAGTTCACGCTTTATTGTCCAGATCACGATTAGTGGTTTAACCATCCAACCAATCCATGGCCGTTCAATTCAAAGATTATTACCAAAGCCTCGGCGTTCCGCGCACCGCGACCGCCGATGAATTGAAGAAATCCTTCCGCAAGCTTGCGCGCGAATTTCATCCCGACGTGGCCAAGGACAAGAAGAAGGCCGAGGAGAAATTCAAGGAGATCAACGAGGCTTACGAGGTGTTGTCCGACCCGGACAAGCGCAAGAAATACGACGAATTGGGCGCGAACTGGAAGTCCGGCGCGGAATTCCGTCCGCCGCCCGGCCAGGGCGGGTTTGGCGGCGGCCGCGGCTTCCACGGCGGACGGCCCATGAGCACCGAGGATTTCCAGACCCATTTCGGCGGCACCGGCTTTAGCGATTTCTTCGAGCAGATGTTTGGCGGCCAGCGGCGCGGCGGCTTCGGCGGCCGCGGCGGTTTTGATGGCGAAGCCGCGCCCGAGGAAAGCCGCGATATCGAGGGCGACATCATGGTCACCCTGGAGGAGGCCAAGCGCGGTTCCCTCCGCACCGTCACCATCCGCCACGAGAACCGCACCGACTCGCATCAGGTGAAGATTCCCGCCGGCATCACCGAGGGCCAGAAACTGCGCATCGCCGGGCGCGGCGAACACGGCGGCGACCTGTATCTGCGCGTGCGCCTCGCCAAGCACCCCGATTTTGAGGTGGACGGCCACAACCTCAGCTACGAACTCGAACTCGCCCCGTGGGAAGCCGCCCTCGGCGCGGAGATTGCCGTGCCCACGCTCGACGGCAAGGTGAACATCAAGATCCCCGCCGGCACCGCCAGCGGCCAGAAGCTGCGCGTGCGCGGCCGCGGCCTCGGCAAGACCGGCGACCTGCTGGTCACCACCCGGATCGTTGTGCCGGAAAAGCTTTCCGACGCGCAAAAGAAGCTGTGGGAACAGCTTGCCCGCGAATCCAAGTTCAACCCGCGCGATTAAGCGTTTTGCTAGAAGCCGGGTTGCCGAAGCGGCCCATCAACCCATCATCCTGCCCAGGTCACCGTATTGGAAACGGGACCGAAGTTGACGCCGTCATCGCCTTGCGCCTGAAGGGACACCTGAAACGGCGGCGGATCCCACATATCAGAGATGCTCGCGCTGGCATGGCTGGCATCAATGCTGCCGGAATTATCCAGCAGATTGCCCGACAAGTCGTAGATGTTCACGGCCCAAGCCGCTGCTTTCGGATCCATCGGCGACCACGTGAGCGTGGTGCCGGTTAGCGTGAGGGTGAGCACCGGCGCGGCAGGTTGCGAACCGCGACTGCCGCGCCGGGCGTTCCCTACTTTGATGCGAGGGTGGCGCATATACGGTCAGATCACCGCCACGTCCAAAGGCAAAGACCACGGGCCGGTCTGGCCGCGTTGCGTGACCCAGCGGGCGTACAGGCGAACCTGCCCCGGCATAAGCGTGGAATCCAGGCTCGTCGGGCTGCGCGAGATAAACAGGTTCGGCGAAGCGTCGGCCTCGCCATCCACGGCGGTGGACTTGCCATCGACCGTGGCGATCTGCACGCCGGTGGCGTTCGCGGCGCGGGCGCGCGGCCGGGCGCTGCCTTCCTCGCGGAAACGGATATTGATCACGCCCGGCTTCACGCTGACCAGCGAGAATTCCGGCGGATTCTGCGGCACGGTCTTGGGCGTGGGGGTGGGGTCGCGCCGGGTGATGCCCAGGGACGCCAGCACGCCGTCCGAGGCGTTGGAGACGCGGGCCGCATTGGCGACGATGCGCACCTTGTTCAGCAACTGGGGATGCGTTCCATCCGGGCCGTTCATGTCCTGCGTCTTGGCTTTCCGCATGGCGGCGGCGTTGTTGATGGCGTTGGTATTGGCCTTGTCCGCCGCCAGAAGCGTCCCCAGCTCCGTCACGTCCTGGGCGGTTAGCCCAATTGTGGATGGGACGAAGCCCGTGGCCGACACCACGTCGTGCATTTGCTGGGCGTAGGCGAGTTGATCCCCCTTCCGCGTCGGAAGGAATTTGATTTCGTTTTGCATTGTCAGTCTTTTGGTTGATCGGCTGCGGCCGATCTTGAATGGGCGGGATAGGCGGAGCGGCGCAAGGCCCTGACTCCGGACGACCATCCGGTCGTCCCCGCCTGCCAAAATCGTACACAGCCGGTGTTTTCTCTGGCGCGTGCGCTCCTCCAACGTGTTCATCTGCCGTTGATGGAAAATATTCCACTAATGAAAAGCCTTCGCGCGTCAGTGTTAAACTAATAAGCATGACCTATGCCAGTTAATGCGCTTAGCTTAACCAGGTTGCAATGAAGATAAGCTGGCTATCAAGCGAGATAACCAGCTTATCGAGCAAGATAACTTCCCCATCGAACAAGATGAGCTCGCCATCGAGCAAGATAACCCATTCTTCGAGCTGGATGAGCTCCGCTTCAAACTCGACGAGACACTTTTCGAGTCAGATGAGACGCGATTAGAGTTCGATGAGGACCGCTTCGAGCGATACGAGCCCGGATACGAGTTGGATGAGGTCCGCTTCGAGCAGTGCGAGCACCGCTTCGAGCAAGATGCCAGTGGATCTAGCAGTATAATCCTTTCATCGAGCGAGAGCAGCAGCTCATCGACGTGGATGAACCGCTTGCGCAGGTACAATCGCCTGATTTGTACGTCGGAGCCATGCTCGCGCAACGGCCAGCCGACTTGATGTGACTAGAAATGGGACTCGCGTGTCTCAAAATCGAACGCTTTTACCGGCCCGCCCCATTTCCCCGCGCGGCTGATTTATTCAAACGAACGATGTCCTCGAATATTGGCCGGAGAAATGCGCGAAGGCGGCGGAGTCGCGGAGCGACGCGAAGACAATAGCCCAGCCATTCATGGCTGGGAACAAGCAACGAAAAATTCAAAGTCCCTTTAGGGACGAAAGAAATGTTCGGTCGTCCCTTGCGGGACTTTGGACGATTGCGGGCGTCGATTCCCAGCCATGAATGACTAGGCTATTTTTAGTGAAGCGGAGTGAACGCCGAAAACGGTAACTAAGGCGCTTTCCGTCTTCGCCATTGGGTCCCGTCCTTAATCCTCGTTTCGCCCCACGGCGGATTCGGCCTTTAGTGAAGCGAAATCTTGGGGTTCACCACGTCATTATTAGCTGGACAAATGGAACTTACAGTTTTAAACTGCTCGGAGTCATGCGGCCGGGATAGGCCGCAGAATTTCGATTCAATACCTGTTAGGCGGATTATGCGCACCATTCTTTCCATCCTTATTTTGGCATTCGCGGTTCAAGCCAGAGCAGTGTTGATGGATTCACAGGTTTACTACGTGCTCATCAGCACCAAAGAGTTCAAGACCGAGGTTACACGAGAGCAAGTTGCTAAGACTCCGGCTTGGGCTGCGAGCGCGGATTATCCACCTTTGTCGGTTCGGAAGGCAGAGCAGTTAGCTGAAGCCAAGTTCCAAAAACTATTACCGGACAAGAGTGATTGGGAGCGCAAGCGGATCATTATTGAGAGCATTGGAGATGATGCCCATTGGTATTATCGGGTCGAGTTCGCGCCCATTGAGCCGCAGTCTGGCCGGCAGGGATCGCTAGAGATTGTAGTTTTGATGGATGGCAAGGTCATCGAACCAGAAGTTTCAGATGCGAAGTGATCCGCCTATTAAGTCGCCGTTGTCAATGCCGGTTGGCGCTGTCAGTTCCGCTTCGCGGTTCACAGTTTTTGGTGCGGCGCGGCTCAGCTTTGTTCGTTAGCTTTCATTGCGTTTATGTCAGTTTCCACACGAGCAGATTTAGTCAGGCAGTTGATTCGCTATGAAGCGCCGCTTGCACCGACGCTGGCAGCTTTGCAGGAGTTCGGCTGGGATTGCGACGAGCCATTAGTCACGCTCGACGCGGCTTCGATTCGTTCTATTTTGCAGCGGTATGTTTCGGGCAGTTTCACCGCTGCTGACGTTGAGGAGTGGGCGAGTGCCATCGAATGCCGTGATGACATTGACACTTCAGATTTTCGAGACATTATTTTCGAGTTGGCGAGTCCTGACATCACACGACTGCTTTCACCGAGCATTGCACAGGATTTGATTATTCAGATTAAGAAAAATGCAGCCTAACACCTATCAAGCCCGATAGTTCAATAGACAAAAAAGCATTTCTGACGGAAAAGAATTCTTTCCCGTTTAATGTCCCCCGAACGAAGCTCTCCGGCTTAATTGAGGCTCCCCAAGCCCGCCACCAGATGGTTTCCCCAAGTCGGAATTTTCGCTTCGCGAAACGTGGTCTTTTGGCAGTGGGGACGGTGGGACGTGCGGTTAAACACCTATACGAACGCAGTCGAGTGAGCCATTAGGCGTCTTGAAGCCCAGCCGGAGTCTTGGGCGGATATTTACAGTTCCGCAATGCGGTCGCATTGCGGAACGGCAATCGTGGCGGGAGACTTATTTCACCAGCGTGCGGACGAAGCGGTCCATGCGGTCCAGGCCCTTCTCGATGTTCGCTAGGCTCGTGGCGTAGCTCAGGCGGATGTAATCATCCGCGCCGAAGGCGATGCCGGGGACGGCGGCGACTTTTTCCTGTTCCAGCAGCTTGGCGCAGAATTCGGCGGATTTGAGCCCGGTCTTGGATATGTTCGGGAACAGGTAAAACGCGCCCTTGGCATTGACGCAGGTGATGCCGGGCATGGCGTTCAGCTTGGCGTGGGCGTAGCGGCGGCGCTTATCGTATTCCGCCAGCCAGACGGGCAGGTGATCCTGCGGCCCGTTCAACGCGGCCACGCCGCCTTTCTGGGCGAACGAGGTGGGGTTGCTGGTGCTGTGGCTCTGCACGGCGTCAATGGCCTTGGCAATCGGCTCCGGTGCGGCGAGGAATCCCAGCCGCCAGCCGGTCATGGAGTACGCTTTCGCGAGGCCGTGCACGATGATGGTGTGGTCGTAGTGCGCGGGCGAGAAGCTGGCGACGCTCTTCACTTTCGCGCCGTCGTAAAGCAGGTGCTCGTAAATTTCGTCGCTCATGATGAGGACGTTTTTCTCCACGCAGATGTCGCCGAGGGCCTTGGTTTCTTCGGGCGTGTAAACGCTGCCGGTGGGGTTGCTCGGCGAATTGAGGACGAACAGCCGCGTGTTGGGCGTGATGGCGGCGCGGAGTTGCGCGGGCGTGACCTTGAACTCGGTTTTATCGGTCGTTCGGATGATGACCGGCTTGGCACCGGCGAGCTTGACCATTTCCGGGTAGCTCAGCCAATACGGCGCGGGGATGATGACCTCATCGCCCGCCTCGCACGTGGCGAGGATGACGTTGTAGCAGGAATGTTTGCCGCCGCAGGAGACGATGATCTGGGACGGCTTGTAGGTGAGGCCGTTCTCGCGCTGGAACTTGGCGGCGATGGCCTCGCGCAATTCCGGGATGCCGCTGCTGGGCGTGTATTTGGTGAACCCGGCGGCGAGCGCCTTGGCGGCGGCGTCTTTGATGTGCTGCGGGGTGTCGAAATCCGGTTCGCCGGCGCCGAAGCCGACCACGTCCTCGCCCGCCGCTTTCATGGCTTTGGCCTTGGAATCAATGGCCAGGGTGAGGGAGGGAGCGAGCGAGGCGGCGCGATGGGAGATTTTGTAGTTCATAATCTTTGTGCGAACAGAGGATAAAACGAATCAGTTTTTGTGCAAGCAAGGAAACTCCCATCCGGATCTTTTCGCCGGTAAAAAGAAAAAGAGCCTGACTTAAAAAACAATAAAAAAGTCAGGCTCTTTAACTCAAACCCAAACATCAGTCATATATTCAGACCGGGGCAGCGGGATTTTGTTCAAAAGTTATTTCAAACCGCGAAACCGGCGGGTTCACTTGCTGTCGGTGCTTTTGGCGGCTTCGATCAGCTCCCAGAACTTGGGGTTTTCCTGCAGGGCCTGGTCTTCGCCCACCTTGATGCCGGAGCGGAAGAAGAAATCCTTGAGGGTGTGCCGGCTCATGATGCGGTGGACGAGCACGCCGAGCTGGTGGCGTTCAAAATAGACGCGGTAATCGCCGATTCGGTAGCGGTGCAGGATGTGGCCGTCGCTCTCGAGCTTGCCGAAATCCTCCAGTTCGCTGCCGATAACGTGCTGCGGCAGGCCGCGGAAGTCGCCGAGGATCTGCAACTGCAACTCCTTGGGCATCCGCGCGAGTTCGGACGCGGCGGTCGGCGTGAAGATGATTTGAAAGGCGCTCATCAGAAATTTCGTGGTAATTATACGGCGGGCGGGCAGGGGAGTTCAATCCTTCATTCCGCTTCAGCCGAGCAGTCCCTTTTTCAGAAAATAACCGTAGGCGATGAGCAGCGTGATGCCGGCGGCGCGCGGCAACCGCCCAAATACCGCCACGAAAACCATATGCAGCACCGTGGCGCCGAGCAGGAGGAACATGCCCGTCTGGAAAAAGGCCGGCATCACCATCGTGTGGTAGAGCGCGTAAATGCCGAGGCAGAGCGGAATGGAAATATGGGCGTCGCCGACCTGCGAGGCATAGACGACTTCCGGCTGTTTGCGCCAGCCGTAATAAAACGCCAGCAACGCGTTCGGCAGCACCATCAGCCAGCCGCTCAGCCAGCCGAGATATTTCACGCTGATGAAGCCGGTCTTGACGTGCGAAACCCAGCCCACCAGCCAGTCGGTGCTGACGTATATGGCATACGCGCCCACCGCCAGCAGCGCGAGATTCACCGGCAGCATCAGGCTAAAGTGAGATTTGCCCTGGCGGACATTCGACTTGAGCACTTCAAAGACGTGAAAGCATTGCCAGAACAGGAACAGCCCCACCAGCACCAGCCCGTCGTTGAAATTCAAGGTGCCCTTGCGGCCCAGCGCCCAGACTGCGCCGGTGAAGAACAGCACCGCCATCAGCGTGAGCAGCAGCGAGAGGCGGTTTAATTCGTGCGCTTTACCCGCTTTACTGCCGTTCTTGACCTTGGCTTCGGCTTTGGTCACGGCCTTAAGTTTGACGTCGGCTTTTTTCTTCTTGTTCGCCGACTTGGGTTTCGGCAGGACGTTGATACCCCAGATGATGGCGGGCAGGCCGAGCACGAGCGTCATGTTGGTGACGTTGTTGACGAGCGAGTTGGTCATCACGTCCGCGCCCGGGCGGCCGGTCTGGCCGAGGATGAAGGCGAAGATGAGGTTGCCCATGCCCGAGCAATACGGCATCACGAGCGTGCCGAGCACGGTGCCCTCGAAGCCGCCCGCGCTCATCGCTTCCAGCCGCCAGATCATCAGGAACGACGCCGCGAGGAACAGCATCAGGAAGAGCCACGGCGACCATGCGCCCCGGCCTGCCATCCAGTGAACCAGCGGATTTAACACGCGGCGGAGTTTAAGGAATTTTTTTTACCGCGCGACACAAACTTGTCACGGGCGGATAAAAAAGCAACGGCGCGGAGGCAGCTCCGCGCCGTTCAAATTTTCGAGGGGTCTTTATCCGGCGATGACGCCGATCTCGACCGGCTCCACGTTCACGCCCTGCTTCACCAGCCACTTGATGGCGGCTTTCACCTCGTCGCGCGGGCCGTCGAGTTCGAGGCACACGATGCCGATCTCATCCGTCACGCTGGCCTGGCGGATATTCGTCACCACCTTGAACTTGCGGCCAACCTCGTAGATAAACGGCTGCTTGATCAGCTTGGGCGGATACATCAGCCAGAGGCGTTGTTGTGTGGGCGAGGTGGATTTCGTCGCCGGGAGTTTTTTCTTGGGCGTGGCCATAAATAAATTCTGTTAAACAGTAAATGGTTGAATTGTTGAAACGATTTAACAATCCAACGTTTCAACAAATCACCCCCCTGCGATTGCAGGGATGATGCTGATTTCGTCGCCGTCTTTGAGCGGCGTTGCGCGGTTTTGGAGGAAGCGGATGTCCTCCTCGTTGACATACACGTTGACGAAGCGGCGCACCTCGCCCTGGTCATCCACGAGGCGTTCCTGGATGCCGGGGAAGCGCGTCTGCAATTCGACGATCGCCTCGCCGATGGTGGCGGCGTTGACTTCGACCAGCTCCTCGTTGTTGGTCAACTTGCGGAGCGGCGTGGGGATGCGGACTTTTTTTGACATAAATATTTATGCGTTCACTTTTTCTTCCTGCGCCAGCAGCGCCTCAAACTCGCGCAGGCTCGGCTTGATTTCGCGCGGTTTGCCGCAGTAGCCGTTGATGGCATCCAGGGTCTTGAGGCCGTTGCCGGTGACGCAGATGACGGCGGAAGAATCCTTCGGAATCTTGCCGTTCGCAATGAGTTTCTTCGCCACGCCGACGGTCACGCCGCCGGCGGTCTCGGCAAAGATGCCTTCCGTCTCGGCAAGCAGCTTGATTGCATCGCGGATTTCGTCGTCGGTCACGTCCTCGGCCGCGGCGCCGGTGTCGCGCATCACTTTGAGCGCGTAAAACCCGTCCGCGGGCGTGCCGATGGCCAGCGACTTCGCAATCGTGTCGGGCTTGACCGGCTTGAAGAAATCGAGTCCGGCCTTTTGCGCGGTGGAAATCGGCGAGCAGCCGGTCGCCTGCGCGCCGTGAATGTGCGACTCGGTGTTCGTCACGAGGCCGAGCTTGGCAAATTCCTGGTAGCCCTTGTGGATCTTCGTGAGCAACGAGCCGGACGCCATGGGTACAATCGTGTGCTCCGGCAGCCGCCAGCCGAGTTGCTCGGCGATTTCATACGCCATGCTCTTGGAGCCTTCGGCGTAGTAGGGGCGCATATTGACGTTCACAAACGCCCAGCCAAACTTGCCGGCGATCTCGGCGCACAGACGATTCACCTCGTCGTAATGGCCTTTGATGCCGATGACATTCGCGCCGTAGATGAGCGAATTCAAGATTTTTCCATGCTCCAAATCCGACGGGATGAAAACGTAGGATTTTAACCCGGCGCTCGCGGCTTGGGCGGCGACGGAATTCGCCAAATTGCCGGTGGACGCGCACGCGACGGTTTCAAAGCCGAGTTCCTTGGCGCGGCTCAAGGCGACACTGACAACGCGATCCTTGAACGACAGCGTTGGATAATTCACGGCGTCGTTCTTGACGTAAAGTTCGCGGATGCCGAGCGCCTTGGCCAGGCGTTCAGCTTTGATGAGCGGCGTGAAGCCTACCTGCCTGCCGACGGTGGGGTCGGCGGCGACGGGCAATAGCTCGCGATAACGCCACATCGTTTTAGGACGCGATTCAATCGCGGCCCGGGTCAGCGTTTTTTTAACGCGGTCATAGTCGTAGGCAACTTCGAGCGGGCCGAAGTCGAACTCGCAGACGTGCGTGGCGGTGAGCGGATATTCGCGTCCGCACTCGCGGCACTTAAGCGCCTTCATGAACCCCTGATGCTTTTCACTCATAATTGTCTTTGGTGGCGTCAGTTTATGACTGTCGCAGCTTTGTTTCGTTCAACCAGCGGCGGTCACCGACCGCCGCTGCGGTTAAATCAGGGCAACAAAAAAGCCCCGACTCAGGACGAGAAGGGGCGACAAAACGGTTGCGCTGCTTCTCATTTTTCCCAAGCTGATGATGCTTGAGCTGGAATTGGCACCTGTCATTGAAACCTAGGTTCAATCGGTTGCCGTGGTGTCATCGGGCCAGTCCCTCAACCACTCGTCATGAGTCCGTCAAATCAACGGATGCGGATATATTGATATTTAATTTACCTACTGTCAAATTGTTTTTGTAGGCAGAGCGGGCCGCCCGTCGGTTCGGCCCGAAAAGTCCCCAATCGAGAGATGTCTCGGTCACCCTGGCTGCCCGCTAAAATCGAGTCAAACTGACCTTGATTGCGGCCAAATACAAACCAAGCAACGACTTTACCTCATCTTTACCAGGCGGCACTCAAACTTTTGTAAGTCGTTGATAGAGCACCCGCACCTTTACCTTATCTTTACCATTTTTATTTTTTGCCGCCGGTAAAGTCGCAATGAATCGGCCTGATTCGATCCTTCCGGCGGCGGTCATCATTAGGCCAAAATGACCCGATTGGACCAAGCACGACCAAATTATTTAAAGTCACCGTGAAACACCCGAAATGTGCGAACCGAAAGAATGTAACCCTATTGAATTCGTGACATTGGTGAACCGGCAGCAGCCCCAATCTTCCCGTCCTCCACAGGAGGAATTGGATACAGGCGCCATGCCTGCCCGGCAGCCAGAAGGCATCAGCCGGCAGCTTTAAACTCGATATGCCAAAGATCTATCGCAACGAATGGTACAAGTCACGGTCCTCAGAAAAGCGATTTTCCAGATTTTAATTTCAAGGATAAAACCTGTCAAAAGGAATTTTTGGTTGAAATATTTACCGGAGTTTTGCCGGAAGCACCAGCCGGGGCTTCGTCCCCGCGGCTGCGGCTGGTCTGGTGACATTGCCGCGCTCCTCTTCCAATCAGGAAACCCTATCCCGGGCTGAAAAGTTTGAGCCAATCCACATTGGCTGCTATCATGGCGCGAATGGCGAAGCCCAATTTCATCGAACTGCCGGGGTGTGAACCGATCAAAATCCTTTTTGAGGATCGCTCGGTGATCGCGATTGACAAGCCGCGCGGCTGGATGCTGGTGCCGGATTCGTGGCGCAAGACGAACTGGAATTTGCAGACGGCGATTGATTCGTCGATCCGCGCGGATGATTTCTGGGCGCGCTCGCGCAATCTGCGCTATCTCCGGCACGTTCACCGGCTGGATGCGGACACGAGCGGCGTGATGCTCTTTGCCAAGAGCGAGGGCGCGATGCGCGCGCTGGGCGATATGTTCGAGTCACGCCGGATGGAGAAAACGTATCTGGCCGTGGTCGAAGGCGTCCCAAGCCAAAAGGCATGGAATTGTGAACTGCCCATCGGGCCGGATCCCAAAAACTTCGGCAAGATGCGCGTGGACTTGACCGAGGAAGGCAAGGAATCCGAGACCCGTTTCCGCGCGCTGCTCAGCCACGATCGGTTCACGTTGATCGAGGCGAGTCCGTTGACGGGGCGGACGCATCAAATCCGTCTGCATCTGGCGGAATCCGGCAGCCCGATCATGTGCGATGAGCTTTACGGCCGGGTGGAATCGGGTTTCCGGCTGGGTTTGCGCGCGGTGCGATTGGCTTACCACGACACGTTCACCCGGCGGCCGGTGACCATCATCGCGCCGGCCGAGGCGTTTCTAAAGGAATTCGGGTTCAAGCTGACGCCGGAACTGGAAAAGGAAAAATGGGTGCGGCGTCCGTTCGTGCCGAAAGAAACCAAACCGGCGGGGCCGCCGCCCCGTCCCGCCAAAATTGATTAGGGACGCGTTGCCGCCCGGCCCCGACCTTCAATTCGCGTAGTGGACACCGCAGCCGTAGGGTTTCGTCTGCGCCATGGTGACGGGTTTGCCGGCGATCAGTTCATCCACGGCGGCGCGGACATAATTCTTCGCGGTGCGCGGGTCGCCGAATGGCTGTGGGAGGTTGTCGATCGCGCCGTCGTAGACCAGCTTGCCGTCGGCGGCGATGACAAACATATGCGGCGTGGTTTTCATGCCGTAAAGGTGGCCGATGGCGCCCGAATGGTCGTCAATCCACGCCGTGGCGGCGATTTTCAAGTCCGCCGATTCCTTGCGCGCCTGCTCCGGCGTGCGGTAGCTGAAATTCTTCGTGTTCACCGAATCCACGATCAGCCACACCACTCCTTTGGCCGCCAAATCCCTTTGTAGTTCCTGCATCGCGCCGCTCGCATAATGGTTGTGACAATACGGACAATCGGAATTGTAGGATTCGAGGACCACGATCTTGCCCTTGTAATCGCTCAAGTGAACGGCTTTTCCGTTGATGTCGGTGCCGGTGAAATCCGGCGCGGGCTGGCCGATTTCAACCGCGAATGCAGCCGTTGCCATGACGGCGGCAGCGAGGACGGCAAAGGTTTTTTTCATAGTTCAATTTAGTTTGTTTGATGACGGTCAAGGTAACAGACGCCGTCTAGGGGCGTTTGGTTCAAAAAATCTAGGCGTGCGCCGGGGTGGCGGAGCTCAAACCAGTAGGTTTTTTCCATTTTCAAATTTTAGCGCTTCCCCTCCCCATGGTCAGTTTGCCCGTGCCTCAGCCCCCCCCGACCGAGCTGGCGAGGTATTTTCATCCTCTTGTAATCCTGCATTTTTTATTTGGAATCGTGCAGCGTCAGGTGTTGAACACATTGAATTTCCAGTGCTTTGATTCTTTCTGCAAGAATCTTCATGGTCCAACCCGCCGAGTCGTGCTGACCGCCTGAAAATAAAAACGCCATCCAGATCATCATCCCAACCCTATTCGGCCACGGCCCGTCCGGGCACCCCGATGGAAATGGCGTGCAAGCCAATTTTGCTGCTGAATTCAGGCTGTCATGCTTCGCCACGCTGGGGATTGGGTGTCTTAAAACTGTGCTTTTATAAAATAAACACTAGTAATGGCCCAAAATTGTCATAAAGAAGACAATTTGTGACTATCTAAATATTTGACAGTTTTAGCGAGGTTTGATGAAAATATATTCGTAATAATTCAGAAGGACGGCAGAAAATATAAGGATAAATCTTTGAAAACTCGACTTAATTATTGTTTCGTGGCTTTGGCATGGCTTCTCATTATCAGTACCACGCCCGCTGCCACCATCACTTGGACCAATACCGCCGGCGGCTTTTGGAGCGTGGCTGCCAACTGGAGTCCAAACCAGGTGCCCGGGGTCGCCGACACGGCTCAGATCACAACCTCCGGCACTTATGCGGTGACCAACAACACGACGGCTTCGGTGAGCGTCCTCGCGCTGGGCGGTGCCAGTGGCACGCAGACGTTAAATCTTTCGGCTGGCACCTTTGCGATCGGCAGCGCAAGCGCCGGCACCGGTAACGGTGTTCTTATAATTAGCGGCGGAACGCTTTCTGGCGCGGGAGCGCTAACTTTAGCCGGCCCGTTGACCTGGAGTGGGGGCACGATCAACGGGGTGGTGGTGCAATTCAACGGCGGGACCTTCACGGGCAGCGATTTTCTGAATGGCGGGAAATTGATCAACACGGGCACGATCAACTGGAGTAATGCCAATGTCTATGACGGCGCGGGTTCGGTCATCAGCAACACCGTTGGCGGGACGATCAACCTGACGGCCAATTCGACTGGCACGGTCAACAACTTTGGCGCGCCCCAGACCTTTTACAATGCCGGG
>CAIQEI010000131.1 GCA_903870815.1 uncultured Verrucomicrobia subdivision 3 bacterium | reverse complement strand
TCCGACTCGAACAAGTCGCGCATGATGACCTTGGTCTTGATGAGGTTCGGCACTTCCACGCCGACGGACGATTTGCCGGGCACGGGCGCGAGAATGTGGATGCGTTCCGCCTTGAGCGCGGCGGCGATATTGTTGGAGAGCGCGGTAATCTTCTCCAGCTTCACGCCGGGCGCGGGGTGCAGTTCGTAGCGCGTGATGGTCGGGCCCTTGGTGATGTCGCCGAGCGACACCTCGATGTCGAATTGTGCCAGCGTCTGCTGCATGAGCCGCGCGTTGGCCATGAGCTCCTCCTTGGACTCGGTCGGCTTGACCGTCATATCCGCGTGCTGCAGAAAATCCATCGAGGGCAGTTGATAGTTACCGATCATCGGCACGCTGGCCACGGTCATCGGCTTCGGCTTGCGCGGCGCGGGTTTGAGACGCGGCGCGGGCACCGAACCGTCGGCGATGGTGATGACCGGTTCCGGCTTCGGCCCGGCGGGCTTGGCCGGTTCCCCCGGCTCAGCCGGCGGCGCTTCAACTTTCTCCGTCGCGGCTGCCACCGAATTGTTGACGGCGGGTTTTTCGGGCGCCTCGGATTTTCGGCCGAGAATTTCATCCGTGGAGGCCGGCCGGATTTCGCTGGCGGAAATGACGTCGCCCACCTCGATGATTTCCGGTTCCGGCGCCGGTGCGGCTAACGGCGTTTCCGGCAAGGTGCTCTTGCGGTAACGCGGGCCCTTGGCCTGGGGCACGCTCAGGTCGCGCACGGTCGGCTCGGGAACGGGCTGGCCATCGGCCCCGAGACCACTGGAGACCTTGACGACTTCCGCCTCAATCTGGCGTTTTTGTTTTTCGAGTTCCTTCGCGCGGCGTTCCAGGACGATTTCCTCCGGGTATTTCAATTCGTCGCCCGGCGCGGATTTTTCCTTTTCCAGCAGCGCGCGAATCCAGTCGCCGAGCCGGAAGTTGGTCAGAAACAGCAGGCTGATCAGTCCGAGCGACGCGTAAACAATCGTCGCCCCGAGCCGGCCAAGCAGCACCAAGCCGTAATCGTAGCGGTCCACGCGGCCGTAGGAAAGATAGCCGAGCCAGCCGCCGGCGAACGGCGCGTGAAGGCCGGCGCGCCAGTCATTGATGAGGTCAATGCGGCCGGCCAGGTGCAGCAGGCCGGTGAACGAGACGAACAGCAGCGCCGTCCACAGCAGGCACCAACGGAGCCGCTCCCGCAGGTAGCCGAGAATATTGAGCAAAAAAGCGACGCCGAACGCGCCGAATATCCACGGCAACAGATACGCCGCGATGCCCAATGGCGCGAAAGTAAACCAGGCAAGATAAGCGCCAATGGTGCCGATCCAATTGTGGATTTCCTTGTTCGGCGGCGTGCGGACGAAGGGCAAATCATAGCGGTCGAATGACAGTTGCGCGACCAGCAGCAGCAGCGCCAGCGCCAGCAGGGCGATGCCGATGACATCGTTGAACCCGTTTTTGGAATTGTTGTTGTCTCCCGACTTTCTTGCCATGACCGCAACGTAGCAATTCGGCGCGGTGGTTAAAAGTTGAAACTGAGATTCCACCGGTGAATTCCCCATTGCGATTTGGCCGGCGCGGATTAGATTCCTCTCATGACCAATAAATCCGCCGTCAAATTTCTCTGGCTCGCCTTAGCGCTGCTCATCGCCGGCTGCGCCACCTACGAAACCGCCTGGGACCATCGCGTGGGCGCCTTCACCTACAACCAGGCCGTGAATGAACTTGGCCCGCCCGACCAGCGCGCAACCCTGGCCGACGGCCAGACCGAAGCCGATTGGATTTCCCGCTACAGCACCGGCACCACCGCGGGTGTCGGCACGGGCTTTATGAGCGGCCCCAGCGGCGCCGGCGCCATGTCGTCCTACCACCAAAGCACCTTGCGCCTGACCTTTGGCACTAACAACGTCCTCAACGCCTAGTCGAGAGAATGATTGGGCGCCGCTGCTTTTGCCCCGCGCTCCGCGCCTCTTTGGTTGCCGGGAGAAGTTACCAGACCTTGATTTTGTAGAATCTGGCCAGCCGGTACCCGGGCTCATCCACAAGTTATACCAGCCAACCTCCGTTCGCGGATATTGCCGGCTTGCCCGATGGGTCAAACATTCCAGAGGAGCACCCGTAAATGCCCCTTCAAAGCCTTGACCAGCCTGATTCCATCTCCGCTTCCTTCACCGGTTACCCCCACCGAAACGCTCAGAAAATAACCGGGCTCATAATGGGGAATGTCCCAAAAGTGACCAAAAGTTGCCCGTGATTGGATAGACATTGCTTAGGCCGAACGTAAATACTCGCACCCAATCGAGTGGATAATGATGTGAATTAGGCACATCATTAAACAAACCGGCAGATCATCAGAATGGAAGAATCAAAGGACAATTTTTTAAGCCCGTATGAGGAGTGTATTTTAAAGTTTCTCAGGGCTTGTCCGGAAGCGTTTGCTTCTGAGATGCAAATTGCCTGGCAGGCCGCCGGGGAAGGAACTTTCATAAAAGATCCGAAATGGGTGCAACAAACCATGCCTCAACTTTTGAAGCTGCGTTTGGTGGAATCCGACGGGTGCGGCCGCTATCGGGCGATCGACCACCGCACCGCAACGGGTGACGGCCGAAAGTTTATTGCTCCCCACTTGCGTGAAATTCTGGAAAAAAGCGGTCGGAATATGTCCGCCTTTTCATCCTGACGCTCCGGGCTTAACGAGTCGAATTCCCTTGTTCCGGCCTTCCGTTGACGGCATCCAGCGGTCGTTCGGATATTTTGGCTTCAAAAAATGATGTCGCTGGCTCGCCCGTACTTTGCTGCTTTTGAAAACCACATGACTTGGCCATGAGTTTGGTTTGACCGGCGGCGAATTGATTGTTAAACCATGCCCGTGATTCATTGCAACGCCTCAAATTTATGAGCAAATCCAGCCGCCCCAAATTTTCCCGGATTTTACTTAAGCTGAGCGGCGAAGCGCTCGGCGGTCCCAGCGGTGTCGGCATCTCCGCCGAGGCAGTGCAAAACATGGCTCGGCAGATTTGCGAAGTGCGCGAACTCGGCGTGCAGGTGGTGGTGGTGGTCGGCGGCGGCAACATCTTCCGCGGCGTGAACGGCAGCAAAAGCGGCATCGAACGCGCCACCGGCGATTACATGGGCATGCTGGCGACGATCATCAATTCGCTCGCTTTGCAGGACGCCCTGGAAAAACTCGGCGCACCGACCCGGGTGCAAAGCGCCATCGCCATGTCGCAGATCGCGGAATCGTTCATCCGCCGCCGCGCCGTCCGCCACCTGGAAAAAAACCGGGTGGTCATCTTTGGCGGCGGCACCGGCAACCCGTATTTTTCCACCGACACCGCCGCCGCCCTGCGCGCCAACGAGATTGGCGCGGAAGTGATCTTGAAAGCCACGAAGGTGGACGGCATTTACGACTGTGATCCGAAGAAAAATCCCAAGGCCAAGCGATTCGCCCAGATTTCCTACCTCGACGCGCTGCAACGGCGGTTGCAGGTGATGGATTCCACGGCGTTTTCGCTGTGCATGGACAACAAGATGCCCATCATCGTGTTCGACTTCTTCCGCCCGCACAATCTCAAGCGTGTCGTGCTCGGTGAGAAAGTCGGCACCCTCGTCACCGGCTGAAGTGGCAGACGGGAGATTGAAGATTGAAGATGGGGGGCATGGCGCCAACCATTGTTTCCTAACTTCCAACTGCTAACTGCCAACTCCTGATTTATATGCCCGAACTGCCCGAAGTCGAGGTGCTCGTCCGGCATTTGCGCCCGTTGTTGATCGGCAAAACCATCCGCCATATTCAAATCCGTCGCCCGAAGGTGGTGCGACCGACAACGCCCGGGAGCTTCAAAAGAATTCTGCGCGGCGCGAAATTTCTTGGTCTGCAGCGACGTGGAAAATATCTGTCGTTTGAACTGCGTCTACCAACTACGCGCCGAAAGATTCATTTGCTCGGCCATCTCGGCATGACTGGGCGGATGTATCTTGCGCCAAAAACCGAACCGCCGCCGAAACACGCGGCGGTGGTACTGGACCTCGGAAACAGAAATTTCATTTACGAAGACACACGGTATTTCGGACGGCTGACCTTGGACCTTTCGGCATTGGAAAAACTGGGCCCTGAGCCGTGGGACCCGACCTTCACGCCGGAACAATTCCGCGAAAAACTAAAAGCTTCCCGGCAACCGATCAAGGTCAAGCTGCTGGACCAGTCAGTGGTGGCCGGCATCGGCAACATTTACGCCAGCGAAGCCCTATTTCGCGCCAAAATTTCCCCGCGCCGGGCCGCGCGAAAGATTTCAGCAGCGGCCGCGGAAAAATTATGGACCGCAGTTCGCGACGTGATGCAGGAGGCGATTTACTGCGGCAGCACCATTCCTCTGAACTTTGCCGCGCCAAAAACGGACGGACTTTTTTATTTCGGACGCGCCGCATCCGCGCCGGATTTCTATGGGGAACGGCTGTGCGTGTATGACCGCGCGGGGAAACCTTGCACTGTCTGTGGCGCACCAATCCGACGCATCGTGCAGGCCGCGCGCAGCACCTTTTTCTGCCCGCACTGCCAAAATGGCTGACGAATCGGTTTGACGAACGCGCGGCGGCTTGTAAATTATTCGTCCCTTGCGTTCCAGAGTAGCTCAATGGTAGAGCACGCGGCTGTTAACCGTGTGGTTGTAGGTTCGAGTCCTACCTCTGGAGCCAT
>CAIQEI010000130.1 GCA_903870815.1 uncultured Verrucomicrobia subdivision 3 bacterium | reverse complement strand
GTTTTTCACCTTCGGCGGCAAACTTCGCGTTGAGCGCGTCGAAATCTTTAATGGAAATGTAAGCTTCGCCGCGCACTTCGAGCAGGGCAGGGGGGATGCTTGAGATTTAATTCCAGCGGAATGCCGCGCACGGTTTTTAGATTGGCGGTAATATCATCGCCTTCCGTACCGTCGCCGCGCGTGACCCCGAGCGCCAGCTTGCCGTCATGATAGTGAACACTGATGGAAACGCCATCCACCTTCGGCTCGATGATGTATTGAATGTTGTCTCGGCCGAGCTGCTTGCGGATCGTCGCGTCGAACGCGCGCAGTTCGGCCAAAGTCTTTTCATCCTGGGCGCGATTGCGTTGGTCGCGGTCCGGCATTTCCTCTTTCGTCGGCGAATCGCTGGCCTGCACCTTGTCGAGCGAGAGCATCGGCACGAGATGTTTGACGCGCGCAAACTTTTCGCTCGGCGCGCCGCCGACTCGTTGCGTGGGCGATTCGGGCGTGACCAGGTTGGGAAATGCTTTCTCCAGTTCCTGTAGCTCCTTGTAAAGCTGGTCGTATTCGCGGTCGGTGATGAGCTGGCTGCCCTCGACGTAATACGCCTGGTCGTGCCGGCGGATTTCGGCGGACAGTTCGGCGTGGCGTGATTTGGCTGCGGCGTGCGTCACGCCGAATGTTTTAGCGCAAAGGCGCAAAGAAGCAAAGCTGCCTTATTGAAACTCGCACATTACAGTGACGGAGCGCGGCGTTCACGCCGCTTCACCGACCGGAAACACGAATTGCGTGGAAAGCCCGGGCCGCCCTCATTTTTCACGCTGAAGCGGTGTTCACGCCGCGCTCCGCTCGCGCCCAATTCATGTCACTCCATTTTGCGAATCTCAATTAAAATCAATTTTGTGTTCGCCTGTTTCGCGGTTCGTCACTCTTTGCTTGGGTTTCGTTTCGGAGTCCAGAAAAGTGTTGATAATTGCGGTCTAAGCCGGCATTAAAACGCGCGCATGAAACACAATTCCTATTTTGAAGGCAAAGTCCAGAGCCTCGCGGTCGGCACCGCCGGCGGCCCGGCCACCGTGGGCGTGATCGAACCCGGCCAATACAGCTTCGGTACCGATTGCATCGAACACATGCACGTTTTGGCTGGCACGCTCAAGGCCAAGCTGCCCGGCAAAGAATGGAAAGACTACGGCCCGGGCCAGTTCTTCATCGTGCCGAAAGACGTGAAGTTTGAAGTCGAAGCCGCCGGGGACGTCGCCTACCTCTGCTACTATAAGCGGTGACGTAATCCCAGTTTCAGTTTGAATTTGCCCTGTAGCGGCGGTCTGTGACCGTCGGATTAATTATTTTCCCGCCTTCAGCAACGCCGTGATCAAACCATCCGTCGTGTGCTCCTTCGCTTCAAGCGCGGGCTTCAGCCCGAGCGCGGTGATGGCCTTGGTCGTCTCCGGGCCGATGGACGCGAGCTTGAGCTGCGGAAACTGTTTTACCAGCTTCGGCAAATCAAACCGCGCGTGGAAATGTTCCACCGTCGAGCTGCTGGTGAACGTTACCCAGTCCGCGCCTTCCGCCAGCAGACGCGCGCCCGCGCCGGTCCGGTCCTCGGTCTCGGCCACGGTCTTGTAGATGGCGATGTCGTCCACGATCGCACCCTCTTCCTGCAGCGCGTCCGGCAGATCCTTGTTCGCCACCTCCGCGCGCAGCAGGCACATCTTGACGTTGTCGATGTTCTGGAACTTCTTGAACGCCTCGGCGATTTTCTTGCCGGTGAATTCCTCCGGCTGCAAGTCCACTTGCAAATGCAGCTCGCGTAATTTCGCCGCCGTCGCCGGGCCGACCGCCGCGATCCGCGCGCCGCCGATTTCGCGCAAATCCTGGAACCGCTTGAAAAACATGTCGAAGAAAGCCGTCACGCCGTTCGCGCTCGTGAAGACGAACCAGTCGTAGGAATTCAGTTCCAGCAGGCAGTCAATGATCGCGTCGCGCTCGGTCGGATGCGTGAGCTTGATCGTTGGCACTTCCAGCACGTCCGCGCCCAGTTCCGCGAGCCGGCCGGCAAAGCTGCCCGCTTGTTCCGGACGCCGTGTCACCACGATGCGCCGGCCGAAGAGCGGCCGCTGCTCGAACCAGTTTAATTTGCCGCGCAGCTTCACCACCTCGCCGACGATGATGATGGCCGGCGGCGAAAGTTTTTCCTTTTCCGCGAGCTTCGCGATTGTTCCCAGCGTGCCGGCGACGGATTTCTGCCGGCCGGTGGTCCCGCGATGCACCACCGCCACCGGCGTCTCCGCCGCCATGCCGTGCGCGATGAGCGACTTCGTCCAATCCGCGAGATTATCCATGCCCATCAGCACGACCTTGGTGCCGGGGATTTTGGCGATCTGCTCGTAGCGCAGCGCCGTGGGTGCGTCCGCCGGATCGCTGTGGCCGGTGAAGACCGTGAAGCTGGAGCAATGCTCGCGGTGCGTGAGCGGGATGCCCGCGTAGTTTGCCGCCGCCACGACCGATGAAACGCCCGGCACCACCTCGAACGGAATTTTTTCCGCCGCCAGCTGTTCCGCCTCCTCGCCGCCGCGGCCGAAGATGAACGGGTCGCCGCCTTTGAGCCGCACGACCGTTTTGCCCTCGCGGGCGCGGGTGAGCATGAGTTCGGTGAGCTGTTCCTGGGTGAGGCCCCCGTCCCGCTTGTGATTGCCGCGCGCAATGATTTCGGCGGCTGCCGGGGCGAGCCGGAGCAATTCCGGATTCACCAGCACATCGCTGATGACGACCTCCGCGCTCCGGAGCAATTCTGCGCCGCGCAAGGTGAGCAGGCCGGCATCGCCGGGACCCGCGCCCACCAGATAAACTGTACCTTTGGATTTCACGCGCCCAGTCTATTCGTGGAAACCCGCCAGGGCAATTGAGAGATTCAGTGTCCGCACCACCCATCTCGTTGCTGCACTCCTCGCGCAGCTCGATCCCTCGTTACCCTTCCCGTTCTCGTAGGGCGCCCAGACTCCGTGACCATTTGAGCGCTCTGAAAGGGCAGCAAGAAATTAGCCCGGGGTCAGCTCGACCCACGAGCGCCACCCCGGGGAACGCCGCCATAATATTTCTCTCTCCGGCCCGCGCTAGCGGGAGGGAGAGGGTGGCCGCAGGCCGGGTGAGGTAGGGCGACACTTTGTGCGCCGCACCAAATCTAGTCAGGCTCCGGTTCCAAGTTTTGCCCTTGGGCTCGATCCGTCATTACCAATCTGGTTCTTGCCGACCACTCTCAGAAGTCGCGACCAATTGAGCGCCCTGAAAGGGCAGCATGAGAATAGCCCGGGGTCAGCTCGACCCACGAGCGCCACCCCGGGAAACGTCGCCCCGATATTTTTCCCTCTCCGGCCCGCGCTAGCGGGAGGGAGAGGGTGGCCGCAGGCCGGGTGAGGTAGGGCCGACACTTTGTGCGCCGCACCAAATGCTGACTCGCAGACGCCGGGCTATTCACCGGCGACCACTACCCGCGTTGAAAATCGGTGTTTCTTCCGGGAAAAACTGCGGCTAAACTTTCCCGCGTGAATCAGTTCTGCTTTGGCGACCACCTCAATGTGCTGCGGGCGTACCTCCCGGACGACTCCGCGCACAATCTCTATCCCGCCCCGTCGTTCAACTCCACGCGCAACGACCATCTCAGTTCCAAATCATCCAACCGGAGTCATGCTCATGAGTAAGGTCCTTGGCCACAAGCGCGATCCCTGGTGGCGTGAATGGCCGCTGGCTCTCGCCATTCTCACCTTGACGCTGGCCTTGCTTGGTAAGGGCTGGATCGCCACTGCGCTGGACCAGCCGGTCATGCTGGTTGTCTGGCTCGTGGTGATTTGCGGCGTCATCCTGACGGCTGCCATCGCCATCGTGCGGCATGCGGATGAACTGGCGCACCGGCTGGGTGAACCGGCCGGCACGTTGCTTCTCACGCTGGCCATCACTGGGCTGGAGGTGTGCATGGTGGCGTTCGTGATGTCCACCGGCGAAGCCAAGCCGACCCTCGCCCGCGACACCATGTTCGCCGTGGTCATGCTCGTGCTCAATGGTTTCATGGGTCTTGCGTTGCTGCTCGGCGGGCTTCGCCACCGCGAACAGTCCTACAATCTACAGAGTGCGAATGCGTTTCTCTTGATGATCCTTCCGCTGACCGTGCTCGGCTTGATCCTGCCGAACTACACCCGCGCCACGGCGGGGGCCACTCTCTCGACGTTTCAAATGGTATTCCTCTCGCTGATGTCGTTGGGCGTCTATTCCGTTTTTTTATTGGTCCAAAACCGGCGGCATCGTGGTTTCTTCATGATGCCGGAAGCCGCCGGAGAACCCGCCGCGATGGAGGCGCATTCCGCCCGCCCGACCGTATACCACGCCGTGATGCTGGGGCTTTACGGGCTGCCGCTCGTTTTGCTGGCCAAGCAGATGGCCGCACCGCTGGATGCCATGGTGCTCAAGCTCCATGCCCCGCTGGCCCTTGGTGGTTTCATTATGGCCTTCCTGGTGCTCGTGCCGGAATCCATCGCCGCCATCCGCGCTGCTCAGGCCAATCGCCTGCAGCGGTCCGTGAACATCTTGCTCGGCTCGGTGCTCGCCTCTATCGGCCTGACCATTCCTCTGGTCATCGCCGTTTCGCTCGCCACCGGGCGGACGCTGGTGCTTGGCGTGGACAACACTGACACCGTCATGCTCCTGCTCACGTTGGTCACCAGCATGCTGACCTTTTCCCTGCCCCGGACCAACGTTCTGCCGGGCTGTGTCCATCTGCTCCTGTTCGGCGCGTATCTGATGTTGCTATTCGACCGCTGAACACATTGACCTTTTTTTTGTTCAGGCCCCAATCAGCCTGACACCCCAAAACCGGCGCCGCGACCAATTGAGCCTCCTGAAAGGGCAGCATGAGAATAGCCCGGGGTCAGCTCGTCCGACGAGCGCCACCCCG
>CAIQEI010000129.1 GCA_903870815.1 uncultured Verrucomicrobia subdivision 3 bacterium | reverse complement strand
GTGAAGGCGGATGTGCTGATCATGGAAACGACGCGCGGCAACCGCGAGGTGCCGAAGGAATTCACGCGCGAAAAGGAGATCGAGCGGCTGGTGGCGGCGATCCATGAAGGGCAGAAGAAAAAAGGCTGCGTGATGATCCCATCGTTTGCTCTGGGGCGGACGCAGGAAATCCTGGCGCTACTGGCGCTATTGATGCGCGAGGGGAAATTGAAGAAGCAGCCGGTTTACATCGGCGGGCTGGGGCGCGTATTCACGGAGATTTACGACATCGAGGCGCACCGAATGCACCGGCAGCACACGAACCTGCAGTTAAACGAAGCGCTGCAGCTGATCGTTTTGGAAAAGGGCATGGCGGACAACATGAAGCTGACCGGCGGAAAAATTTTCGTGATCACCGCCGGCATGATGAGCGAGAACACGGCGGCGCACACGCTGGCCACCCGGATGATCGGCGACGAGAAGCAGAGCATCTTTTTCGTGGGCTACGCGGATCCGGATTCGCCGGCGGGACACTTGAAGGCGGCCAAGCCGGGCGAGACGTTTGTCTTCAGCCCGAGCGCGGGGCAGGTGACGAAGCGGTGCGACGTGCAGGATTTTGATTTGACGGCGCACGCCAATCGCGGGGATTTGCTGGAATTCGTCGGGCAGGTTTCGCCGCGCGCCATACTGCTGGGCCACGGTGATGACGCGGCGCGGCAATGGTTCGAGGAGCAGATCCGCGCGCGCTGGCCGAAGATCAAAGTGTTCCAGCCGCAGCCGGCCAAAGCCGTCGTGGTTTAAACGTTAAAATGAGATTTGTTGAACTGTAAAACGCGAATCATTGCCTCGAGTTTCGAGGCATCGACTCAACAATTGAACAAGATAACGAATTTCAATGCCCGCCGTTGACGATGTTGGCGAGGTTGAAAATGGGCAGGAACATACAAATGACCATGCCGCCGATGATGACGCCAAGAAACACGATGAGCAGCGGCTCAATCAGAGACATCAGACCGGAGAGCGTGGTTTCAATCTCCTCGTCGAGGAAGTCGGCAACGCGTTCGAGCATGTTATCGATGTTGCCGGTCTGCTCGCCGGCGCTCAACATGCGGATGATCATGCTGGGGAAAACCGGGTGCTTGGCCAGCGCGTTGGAGATGCCTTCGCCGCGTTCGATGTCGGTGGCCGAGGCCCGGATGGCTTTTTCCATGACGGTGTTGCCGACGGTCGTCGAGACGATTTGCAGGACCTCCAGAATCGGCACACCGCTGCGGACGAGGGAGGCCAGCGTGCGCGTGAAGCGGGCAAGGCAAATCTTGTGCGCAATGGGACCGAAGATGGGCAGCTTGATGCGCTGCTTGTCCCAAAAGTCGCGGCCATTTTTAGTTTTGATAAAATAGAACCAGCCCCAAATGGCGGCGACGGCGAGAACGAACAGATAAATAAAGTAGTGCTGGACGATTTCGCTCAGGTCGATCAAGAACTCGGTCGGGGCCGGCAGTTTGGCGCCGAAACCGGAATAGACTTCCTTGAAGGTGGGGACGACCCGGACCAGCAAGAAGATGGTTATGCCGATCGCCACCACCGTCACGACGGTGGGATACATCAGGGCGGTCTTCACTTTTTTGCGGAGGCGCTCCGTGTTTTCCAGGTAGGTGGCCAGCCGGGCGAGAATCTCAGCGAGCAGGCCGCCCTTTTCACCGGCGGAGACCATGGAAACATATAGGCGATTGAAGGCCTTGGGATGGCGGGTCAGCGCCTCGGAAAAACTTTCGCCGCTTTCGACGCGGGTGCAGACATCGCGAACAGTGTCGCGCATGATCTTGTTGGGCGTCTGGTCGGCCAGCGCCTGCAGCGATTGCACGATGGCGATGCCCGCGTCAATCATCGTGGCCAGCTGGCGCGTGAAGACAACGAGATCGTTGAGCGACACCTTGCCGCCCTTGGTCTGGCCGCGCTTGACGGTTTTCTCGCGGATTTCAACCACCAGCAGATTGCGGTTGAGCAGCGCGGCGATGGCGGCCTGTTCGGTGGCGGCCTCGACACTGTTGCGAATCTCGCGGCCGGTGGCCGTCTCCCTGGCGGTGTAGGCAAATAATGGCATACCTTTGCTCGTGAATAGTTCAAAGCGGCCGAATTGCAAGCGCAATCCTTGCCACTCCGGAAAGGTTAGCACGTTTTGTTCCACCGAAGAAGGGTTGTCTCTGGTAAAATCAGGATTAGCAGCTTTCACGGGCCTCGTTTTGAGAGCGTCTTGAAACAGGAGCCCAAAGCACTTTTCGGGACACGGGTCCGGACGAGCTAGGTCGAGGGTTCGGAACTCACCATCCACGGCCGGGGAGAGTTGAACTGGATAAGACGCAGGGGATCCGCTATCGTCCCAGCGCATCGGTGAAAGCCGGACAAGATGATTGATTTGCCGCAACAATTTGAATTGCTTCAGAATAATGGCGGCGAGCGCTGCTCTCGCGCAAAAGGATTGGCCGAACGTTGAACCTATCATCCCGTGAATTTGCATATTGAAATTGACCGATTGCGGCGAAAATCCGAGGCCGCCTGGGAACAATTTGATTACGAAAAAAGCGCGGATTTTTTGAGGCGGGCGCATCAATTAGCGCCCCGGGATCCGCGGCTGCTGCTCGATCTGGGTTTGCAAAGCGGACTCCGCTACGATTATGCCCCGGCGGCGGACTATTTTGAAAAAGCCATCCGGCTGGCTGGTTGGCAGACCGCGGCTTATGCCGCGGCCGGATTGCACTGTCTGAATTTTTCCCAGCCCCTCATGGCGCGCGATTATTTTGCGCGCGCCTTAAAAAAAAATCCGGACGCGGTCGAAATCCTGGTGCCAATGGCCCGCATTTACGAACGTGTGGGGCAACTGGACGAAGCGGAGGAAATGGCGACCCGTGCCGCCGGACAGGCCCCCGAAAATAAAACGGCGCGGCGGCTTCAAGCCCTGGTGCTGCGTCGGCGCAACCGATTGATTGAAGCCGAAGCCATATTGCGCACGGTGGCGGACCGGCCCGATGCCGATTTTTGGGCCGCCGCCCAAATCTGGTATGAATTGGGATTCAATCTCGATGGTCAGGCCCGCTATGACGACGCCATGGCGGCTTTTTGCCAAGCCAAGCAGATCATGCTGCCGGCCATGGAAAAGGATTACGCCCAGCAAAAGCGCCGACAAAATCAAGTGCTCCTGGACGCCGCCACGGTCACGGGCGAAATGCTGCAGCGCTTCCACACCGACGGGGCGCACCTGCAATCGCCCGGCCGGATCGCTTTTTTGAGCGGCCACCCGCGGTCCGGCACCACCCTGCTGGAACAGGTGCTGGATGCCCATCCCGGCGTGGTTTCGCTCGAAGAAACCAACCTCTTTAACGCCGACGTCTTCGGACCGCTCACCGGCGGAAATCCGGAGCTGGATCAACTGGCCTGGTTTGAAAAAATCCCCGCAGCCAAACTACCACCGGCCCGGAAAAATTATATGGCGCTGGCCGAAAAATTCCTCGGCCAACCCGTCGGTAACCGGCTGGTGATTGACAAAAACCCTTCGCTGACCATCCGGTTCCCGGCCATTGCCAAGGTTTTCCCCGAGGCAAAATTCATGGTTGCCCTGCGCGACCCGCGCGATGTGTGCCTGAGCTGTTTCATGCAGGCGCAGCGGCCCGGCGCCGTCACCTCCGCCTATTTGACCGTTGAACGCACCGTAAATGAGTATGCCTCGGTGCTTGGTTTCTGGCTCGCCATTCGCGACCGGATGGTCGCACCCTGGCTCGAAGTACGTTACGAGGACATGGTGGCCGACCTCGAGTCCGTCGCCCGCCGCACTCTAGGCTTTCTGGAACTGTCTTGGGACGACCGGGTGCTGGCCTTCAACCAACATGCCAAGGGCAAAATCGTCCGCTCGCCCACCTACGCCGACGTCGGCCGGCCGATTTATAAAACCTCCCAGGGTCGGTGGCACCATTATCAGAAGTATCTGGAACCGCATCTGGCCACGCTCAAACCGTTCGCTGAAGCGTTCGGTTATGAGTAAAAAATGTCCATTTTTTTGTTGTCATTTGCCGCCTGATTCCTTAATTTTGACACCAATGGCACCAAACAGGTGTAGGAGCAAACTGTTTTTGCTTCGTTTACTGCAGTTAATAACAACAACCAAACAACATCGGAGGAACAGATGAAGTTTAATAAATGGACATTGGGTCTCGCCGCCGTCGGAGCCGTCAGCATGGCTTCCGCCGTTCGCGCAGACGACGCACCGAAACCGAGCGCGCTGAACACGGCGCTTTCTAACACCACCATCAGTGGCTACGTCAGTTCGTCAGCGAACTGGCAAATGACCCCTGGTGCAGGCACTTCCGGTGGGATTGCCAACTCGCCCGGCGGCCAGATTCCGCTGCAAAGCGGCAAAGCCAACGGCTTCAACTTGGATGTCGTGAAGCTCTCGATCGCCAAGCCGGAGGACGCCACTCCTTGGGCGTCTGGCTATCAGGTTGACCTGCTCTTCGGCCCGGATGCCGTCGGCTGGAATCCGTCTGCAAATTCCACTGGTGGTCAGAATGGTTCTGAGCCCGGTGAATTTTCAGATTTCGCCATCCAACAGGCCTACATTGCCTTGAACACACCGATCGGTAACGGCATTGACTGGAAGGTCGGCGTTTTTAACACGATTATCGGCTACGAATCTTTCGACGGCGGCAGCAATCCGAACTACACCCGTTCTTGGGGCTGGGCGGTTGAACCGACCGAGCATACCGGTGTTCTTGGCTCCTACAAGGTCAATGACGAATGGTCATTCTCCGCTGGCGTGGCCAATACCCTCGGTACGGGCATCAACACCCGTAACGTTTACAACAACAGCAATGGCAGCGCCTGGCACAAGACCGTAATGGGTTCTGTGACCTTCAACGCTCCCAGCAACTGGGGTTGGGCTTCCGGCTCCGCCTTCTATTTTGGCATGGTTTACGGTTTTGCCAATGGCGCTACATCAAACCCGACACAAGGAAATGGAGGCGATCAAGGCGGCAACCAGCAAAATTATTATGCTGGCGCAACGCTGAACAGCCCGTGGAAGGACGTCACCTTTGGTGTGGCATTTGACTACGTTCAAAACTTCGGCGGCCTTGGGAATTATGGTCCCAACAACAACGCACATCTTAATGAGTACATCATTGGCGTGTATAATACCATCAAGGTCACTTACAAATTGAGCTTCAACTCCCGTGCTGAATATTGGGAAGTTGATGCCCACAGCGGCAGCGGCTATGTAGGTGGTGACGGCGGTATTGCGCTCACCGAAACCGTTGAATACGACCTCTGGGCGAATGTCATCAGCCGCTTGGAAGTTCGCTATGACAAGTGCACAAGTGGCCTTGATAATGGCGGCGAAGGTACTGACGTATCCATTCTTCCGAATGGTGTCACTGTCAGCAATAATTCCTCCGTTGGCGTTTACGCCAACTTGATCTACAAGTTCTAATCTGATTTAGAATCCTTGGCCCCTTCCGGTTCGCCGGAAGGGGCTTTTTGTTTATTTTCGCAGCAGCGGATGTGAGTCCGCTCATTTTTCCGCCGCAGACAGGTCAGAGCCGGCTCACGCCGGCTGCCACAGTCAACTTGAACTACAATCTTGGCTTCCACCGCACTTCCTTTCATAATTC
>CAIQEI010000128.1 GCA_903870815.1 uncultured Verrucomicrobia subdivision 3 bacterium | reverse complement strand
GATTTACTGGAAGGCAATGGGAACGACATTGACCAGGTGCTCGAACAAAGCCGGCATTCCGGAAGCGGAGTTGTCAGCACGACGTCCGGGTCGGGATCCGGTGGCTCAAACTATGCATTTACCGACGGGAGCGTGCGCTACATCAACTGCCCGGCAGCCATGTCTCCGCTCAATCTCTGGTGCATATCCGATTCCGACCGGCTGAATTATGCCCACGTTTATTGAACGGCCAGAAGCTCCCGATCATTAATATTCGACCCTGCTTAATTTTCAATACCGTAGTTGCCGAGCCGCCGCTGCATTTTTCGTTTCTCCCCGCCACATGTTTGCGCGGTCGTCTCCCATCGGCTACCCTTTATTCGTGCAACCCATGACTCGGGCCATACTGTCCGGAGTGGTCTTACTCGCCGTCACGGTGCCTTGACTGCGAGCAAGCCAGGTGGAAATGCAAAACGGCGACCGTTATTCCGGCAAGGTGTTGTCCCTGATTGCGGACAATGTGGTGTTTCAAAGCGAAATGCAGGGTGAAATTAAGGTGCCGCGCCAAAAAGTTGCGAGCCTGGCATTTGGCACGAACATTGTCGCATCTCCGGTTGCACCCACTGCCGCCCGGGTCGCCGTATCGACGAATCTTTCCACCTCATCTGCCCTGACAGTCTTGGCGAATACCAACGCTGATTTGTCCGCCGCCTTTCGCCAGCTGGGTATGGACACTAATTTTGTCGGGCAAATTCGTGCGCAGATGCTGGCCGGATCTCCCGAAGCGGCCGGCCAATACGACGCGATGGTCAACGGCTTGATGACCGGCCAGATAAATATGTCCGATCTGCGACGCCAAGCCCAGTCTTCGGCGAACCAGTTAAGAGAACCCAAGCGCGACCTCGGCCCGGATGCCGGTGACTCCCTCGACGGTTATCTGGAAGTTCTGGTTCAATTTCTCAAGGAGTCAGCCGCTGCACCTCCCGCTTCAGCCCCGCCAGTCTATTAGGTGGATTCTGCTGGAATTTCTTGACGTCGGGGAGGCGCAAAGTTCAAATTCACCCGAACTTCAACCGCAACCAAAAAAATTAACTTATGGCTGTTCCAGTCCAATTAACCACGAACGTCAAAAACGAATCATTCGGCGGCGTCATCTATCACATCGAGGGTGAACTGGTGCCGGCCTTGCATTTGGAACTGAGCAACACCGGGGTTTATTTCGAGCATCACATCCTGCTGTGGAAAGATCCGGCGGTGCAAATTGCACTGCACCCGTTGAAAGGCGGCTTCCGGCGGATGCTTGCGGGAATGCCATTCCTGCTGACGGGAGCCAATGGGCCGGGACGGATTGCGTTCAGCCGGGACGGCGCGGGCCATGTGTTTGGCCTGCATCTCAAGCCCGGCATGAGCGTCGATGTGCGGGAGCACCAATGGCTGGCCGCGACGAATCCTGTGGAGTACTCGTTCAAGCGCGTGAAAGGCGCGGCGAACATGCTGCTGGGCGGGACGGGCTTTTTCATTGATACGTTCTCGTGTCCGGCACAGGAAGGCATCCTCTGGTTGCACGGCTTCGGCAATGTGTTTGAAGTCACGCTGGGACCAGGCGAGGAAATTGACATCGAGCCGGGCGGATGGATTTACAAGGACAACACCGTGCAGATGCAAACGATGTTTCAAAAACTCTCAACCGGATTGTTTGCCAGTGGTGGCCAAATCGTTTGGAACCGTTTCACTGGTCCTGGAAAAATCGCGCTGCAATCGATGTATTGCCACATGGAAGGCGGCGAGTAGAAAATATATGATCTCAAACGAACTTCCATCACACTACGGCCGCCGGCTCTATCAAAGTCCGGTCTACGGCCAACCGCAATACCGCCAGCCGCGACCGCCGGTGCAGGAAGACACACTCAAGGCCGCTGAAGTCCAGATTGAGCGGAAGCATTTCGTCTTCACGCTCAAGGAAAATCCCCGTGGCCGCTTCCTGCGCATCACCGAGGATGTCGATGGTCGCCGGGATACAATCATCATTCCCTCCACCGGTCTGGCCGAGTTTAAGCAGATCCTGGACGGAATGGTGAAAGCGTTGGAGGCGTTGCCGCCAGGGGCTGAATCACCGGAACATCATGACGCGTCTGCAGATGATGATTCGGTGGGGAACCGTTGATTTGATAGGTTAACAAAGGGGATTTCCGTAACCACCTTCGCAATCCCTATTAATATCGGCAGCGTGGACAAAGTTAAACGGCACGGGCAAAGGATTGCAGGTTCGCCAGCCGGGTAAAATGTCCACCCCGCGCCATTAATTCCTGCAGTGTGCCGACCTCCATAATTTTTCCACCCTGCAACACGACAATGCGATGAGCCTGCCGGATGGTGGAGAAACGGTGGGCCACAATCAGGGTCGTCCGCCCTTGGGTGAGCCGGATCAAGGCTCCCTGAACCTGACGCTCGGATTCCGTGTCGAGGGCGGACGTGGCTTCATCCAGCAGAATGATGCGCGGTTCCCGAATCAAGGCCCGCGCGATGGCCAGCCGTTGACGCTGGCCGCCGGAAAGACGGGTGCCGTTTTCACCCAGCGTGGTATCGAGCTGTTGCGGCAGGGCCCGCGCAAATTCCCCCAGATTGGCTTCCGTCAGAATGTCCCACAACTTCGAGTCGCTCACATGTTCCAAGCCGTAGGTGACATTCTCCCGCAGGCTGCCGCTGAATAAAATGGTCGTCTGCGGTACCACGCCGATCTGCCGGCGGTAGGTCCGCAAATCCAGTTCCTGCAGGTCGTGCCCGTCCAGGAGCACCCGGCCGGAAGTGGGCGGGCGAAACCCCATTGCCAGATTGACGAGGGTGGACTTGCCCGCGCCGGATTCACCGACAAACGCCACGGTTTCGCCTTCCGCGATGCGCAAGGAAATGTCCTGTAACGCAACTTCCCGGCCGCGGGGATATTTAAAACTGACCTGCTCAAAAATGATTTCGCCGCGGGCCGGCATCGGGGCGGACGGTTTGCCGCGGTAATCCTCCACCTCGGGCGACTCCAAAATCTCGCCAATGGACCGGATGGCATCGTGCCCCTGCGCCAGCGCGGGAAACACGCCGAGCGCCTGTTGCACCGCTCCGATAAGCATCCCAAAATAGGCCTGATACATCACGGCGTCACCCACGGTGATTTTGTGGCGGGTGACCAGCCATGCAGAGAACACCAGACAGGCCAGTTGAAGCACAATAAACGTGAACCACGAACTTGAGGCGAACAACTCCGTCAGGGTGTCCACCTGCAGGCCGCGCTCGCGCAGGCGTTGGAAAACGGATCGCACACTGCGCGTCTCCTGTTCTTCCAAACCGTGCGCCCGTGTGACCGGCAACATGAGCAGCATTTCGCCGACCCGGGTGTTCATCTGTTCGGTTTCAATCCGCAACGCCTTGTACTGTTCCCGGAACCGGCGATCAAAAAGTTTTAACAGTGCGATTCCGGCCGGGACGGTCAGCAAAAAATAGAGCGCCAGGATGGGCTGGCGCACCAGGGCAATCACGGTGACGTAAATGATGACGAGCACACCGTTCAGTCCGTTCAAGAACAGGTACCGGCAGAGACCATCAATGGCGTCCACGTCCCGGAGAATTTTCGTCTGCAGGGCGCTGGATTGGTTTTCCTCGTGGAAAGTGACCGCCAGCTGCTGCAGGCGTTCCACCAGGGCGCTGCGCAAGGTGAACTGCATCTGGCGCAATAAACCGCTCATCATCCGGGCAAAGGCGGTGTGCAAAAGTGGATTTTGGGCCAGCAGGAGCAGGTAGCCGCCGGCAATCCAAAGGATTCGATGAAATGAGCCATCACGGAGCGGGGTGAGTGCATCGATGATCATTCCCACCGCGAGCGGGAATAGGGATGCCGGCGATTGTTTTATGACAAACAGCGCGACCGTGCCAAAGACGCGGCGGCGCTGGTCGGAAAACAGCCGCCACAGGGTTCGCCCCGGATGGGTGGAATCAAACCGGCCGTCCATCAAGGCGTCCCAAGGGGTTAAGCTCCTCGTTGCACGCACCGAAATATTATGCCGGACGGGCAACGATAGCTGATAGCTAAAAAAGAGCCGGCATTACTGCCGGCTCTTTACTGTATTGTGCGCCCCCCCCAGTGGGAGGCGCATTGGGTTGAGGTTGAAATCAGCTTTTGGAGCTGACCTGCTTAATGAGCCGGGCCAGGGTGGCACCGCCGGTGATGAGAATCGGGGTAAGATGATGGTTGTCGATAGGGAACTCCTTTCGGTGAAATAACCCCGGTTTGGCCGGGGCTGTGCGGGGTGGTGATCCGAAGACCGACGGATCAAACAAAAGCTATGGCTTTGTCAAAAGCTTATAACATAGGGCAGGGGGCTGTTGCAGATACAGGCGTTTCAGGAGGCGTTTTGCTGCCAATTTAGGCTGAAGCAACTTTTATTGCGTTTACGTTTTACACTGCATCGCCACTCCGTTACACCATGCGACCGTTTTCAAATTAACGCAGTTCAAATCCATGAAAGAAAAGAAACCCGCCAAATCCAAGCGCGATGAACAGGCTCAGTTGCTGGACCTGCTGCGCACCATCCTGCCTCGGGTGGCGCCCGATCCGGCGTTTGCCGAAAAGATCTATTCCGCTTTCGAAGCCGAATTGCGGGCCAAGAACCGGGCCAACTCGTTTGAGAAGTTCTGCGAGCGCATCGTGTTGCCGGACTTGGAGGCGAAAACCTTGGAGGAAGTGAAACAGCAACTCATATCCGGGTTTGGCGATGCGGATTTGGAAATCGAGCCAAATGAAGATGGCAAAGGCCTCCGGGTGGATGTTTCGCTGCCGGATGGAACCCAGTTCCACAGCCGGATTCCCGTGCGGCCACTCGCGCCGGAAGGCGAAAACGAACCGGAGGTCACCCTGAAATTTGTGCCACTTCCCGTGAGCCTGCCGGGCGATCCGGAGTTGATCTGGGCGCTGGCCAAGCAGGAAAACCTGACGAGCGACGAGGCGGCTATTGCGCTCACAAAAATCGAGGACGACTTTTGGGCGTCCAAGACCGGACAGAAGTTGCTGCGTGACCGCGTGGAGCGAAGTTTTCCAGAATTCATCGCCCGTGTTCCCGCCGGGCTGCTGGGCGAGTCAGGCCTGAAGCGGCATTACAAATTGCCCGAGCCGGTGAAGGTGTTGCGCGGTGGTGCGAAGAAAAGTTGAACCGTCTGACGGCTCGAAGAATGGATCCCAGGAACTTCGAAAAGTGCGGGGCTGTGGCAGAGGTTCAGGGGTTCTCGCAAAAAGTTAACTATAAACAGGGCAGGGGGGGCTGTTGCAGGCTATTTAAATTGCGACAGTAATTGCGACAGTAATTGCGACAGTGTTGGCATTTGCATCGAAAGCCAATAATTACAGGAAAAATGCGACTTTAATCAATAATTACAATGGTTTTAATTGTTTTGTTGAAACGTGGTGGAACCCTCTGAAAAGCCTAAAAGTAGTATTTTGAGTCTTGCGCGTCTGCCAATTCCGCCACATCGGCACCCTGATTTCAGCTGCCTACAACCAATTTTTTCGCGAGTGTGACGATGGCGATCAAGTTGTCGGTGGAAACCCATGGTAACGCCCGGCAATCAATCAGGTTCAAAGTCAAACGCACACCCGTATAAATACACCATGGTGTTGGACCATCGCAAGTACGCAATTCGACGCCGGCGGCCGGTTGATATCGTGCCGGTGCTGCGCCGGAAAAGACCACGCCGGTCTTGCGGAGCGATGAAATTTTATCAACCCCACCCTCAGGGACTACATCGTTGCCGTGCGCCAAGAAGATGCCGGTCCGGATTTAGCTTTTTCAGTGGAATTTTGCGATTCTGCAAATATGCCTCGTCGGTGGCGCCTTGGTTCGGAAAGCGGCGTTATCGCGGTGATAATTTTCGTCGTGCAGCAAGTTGGCTCCACCACTTTCGGAGCACGCCGACAAAAATTGCGTCCCAGCGCGAGCTGATGACTTCAACGAAAGAATAACCTCGTTTCACCGCCAGCCCGAGAGAGGCAAAGAATAGGGCCGTGAAAATAGTCTGGTTCTGCCAGCCGTCCAGTTTCCATTGATGTTTCCAAAACCAGATCGGGTGCCGGAACAGCGGCTCGGAATAGCAAATCGGCCACAAGTCACCGACATCCGGGCCACGCGAGCCGATGAGATCGCAGAGCAGATGGAGATGAAAGGTCAGTAGGCAAAGAAAGAAAACGCGCCAACGCTTTTTTCCAAAAAACGTGAGCAGAACGGAAATGGCGAGGGCACCCGGCCAGCCATGCAGCAGCAAATGATGATACGTTTGATAATAATAAAACGTGCATTCCTTGCCGGAAACAAAAGAGCCGACGACATCGGCGACTGCGCCAAGGCCATCGGCATCTGGTAAAATTCCCGCCACCGTCACCAGCTTGCGATCTCTCGGATTATTGGTGGTTGCCGAAGCAATCAGCCAGCTTCCGAGAAGATGCGTTAGCGGTGACATTTTTCACGCCATTGCCCGCGCGATACTGTTCCACCACGCATCGTGCAGTTCGGTCAGCAGGGTAGCGAATTCACCGCCAGCGGTTTTCACCGCCAGCTTGTTGCCGCCGACTTTGCCAATTTGCGCGGCCGGCACGCCCATGAGCTTGGCGCGTTCGACGACTTTCACGGCGTCGATAGCTTTGCAACTGATGACCACGCGCGATTGCGTTTCGCCAAAGAGCAGGGCGTCCAGCCGTTGGGGTGAGGCTACTGAGGAGCCGTCTCCCGCGCTACCATTGGATCGCGAGGACGCCCGCCCCACCGACGAAAGGTCAATCGTCGCGCCGATGAGCCGCGGCGTTTCACGGGCGATGAGCTGGCTGATGCAGCTTTCCGCCACTGCCACGGCGAGGCCGCCTTCGCTGCAATCATGCGCGCTCTTCACCAGGCCGGATTGGATCAGGCCAATGAGCGTGGTGTGCAGCGTCTTGGCGACTTCCAGATCGCAGCGCGGCGGTGAACCGTTCTTTTGGCCGTGGATGACTTGCAGATACGCGCTGCCGCCGAGACCGAGTATCGGGTCGGCTTGGTCCACCGTTTCGCCTAGCAGGATGATGGCGTCGCCCTCGTCCTTGAACCATTGCGTGGTGATGTGCTCCGGCTTGTCTATGAGGCCGACGACGGAAATCGTGGGCGTCGGATCAATCGGCCCGGCGGGGCTTTGATTGTATAGCGAACAATTGCCGCCGGTGACCGGTGCGTTGAAAGCTTTGCAACCTTCCGCCAGGCCGCGCACGGATTCTTTGATCTGCCAGAACAGCTCGGGCTTGAGCGGGCTGGGCATGTTGAGATTGTCCGTCGCGCCCAGCGGCAATGCGCCGGAGCAGGCCAGGTTACGGCACGCTTCGGCGACGGCGATTTTCGCGCCTTCGTAAGGATTGAGATAAACATAGCCGCCGTTGCAATCCACTGTCATGGCAATCAATTTCTCGGCAACTTTCGGGTCACCGACTTTGGCGGCGAGTTCCGTGCTCATCACCGGAAGTGAATCCGTTTTAATGCGGATGACCGCCGCGTCGCTGCCGGGCAAAATCACCGAGCCGTCGCGCACCTGATGATCGTATTGTCGATAAACCCAGTTCTTCGACGCGATGCTCGGCCACGCGAGCAACTTCTTTAAATCGTCAGCGGGCGACGTAGTGTCGGCAATGCCGTCGAGCCGGAAGGCTCGGACATCCTTCAGATAAGCGGGCTCGACGGCTTCGCGTTGATACACGGGCGATTCGTCGGCAATCTTCCGCGCGGGAATGTCCACGACGAGTTTGCCGCCGTGACGCACCTTCATGTGGCCGGTGTCGGTGATGATGCCGATCTCGGACCATGGCAAATCCCACTTGTCGAAAATGCGCTTCACTTCCTCTTCGCGGCCTTTGTGGACGACGATGAGCATGCGTTCCTGCGATTCCGAAAGCATGATCTCGTAGCTGCTCATGTTCGGCGCGCGTTGCGGTACTTTGTCGAGTTCGATCTCAATGCCTGTGCCGGCTCGCGCGGCCATTTCGCAGGTGGAACAGGTCAAACCCGCCGCGCCCATGTCCTGCATGCCCGCGACGCAACCGGTGGCAAGCAATTCCAAACACGCCTCGCACACAAGTTTTTCCATGAACGGATCGCCGACTTGCACCGCGCCGCGCTGTTGCTCGGCAGATTCCTCGGTCAAATCCTGCGACGCAAACGCCGCGCCTGCGAGCCCGTCGCGACCCGTCGCCGGGCCGACGTAAAACACCGGATTGCCCACGCCCTTGGCCGCGCCGCGCGTGATCTGTTCGTGGCGCAGCACGCCAAGGCAGAACGCGTTCACCAGTGGATTGCCCTGATAAGTCTTGTCGAAATACACCTCGCCCGCGACGGTCGGGATGCCGAAGCAATTGCCGTAATGCGCAATGCCGCTGACGACGCCGGCGAACAATCTCCGATTGTTGGCAATTTCAGCTTTCGAATTTGAAAGGTCCAACTCGCCGTTGGCAGTTATTGGTCCGAAGCGCAGCGAGTTCACTGCGCAGACCGGCCGCGCGCCCATCGTGAAAATGTCGCGCACGATGCCGCCGACGCCGGTGGTCGCGCCCTGAAACGGCTCGACCGCGCTCGGATGGTTGTGCGACTCGATCTTGAACGCGATGGCGATGCCGTCGCCGATGTCAATGATGCCGGCGTTTTCCTCGCCCGCGCCGACGAGAATCTTCGGCGACTTGGTGGGGAAGGTCTTGAGCAGCGGCTTCGTGTTTTTGTAGCCGCCTTGCTCGCTCCACCTCACGGAAAAGATGCCGAGCTCGGTGTAGCTCGGCGTGCGGCCGAGGATTCCCACGGCGTGGGCGTATTCTTCCGGCGTGAGATTGTGCTTGGCGACCAGTTCGGGTGTGATGGCAGGTTCGGTCATCGGGGAAATTAAT
>CAIQEI010000127.1 GCA_903870815.1 uncultured Verrucomicrobia subdivision 3 bacterium | reverse complement strand
GTTCGATGCGTTCGGAATCAGTGAGAACCAATGGTTTGTTTGCCATTCATGAATTCTAGACTATGTGTGGCCAAAGTCAATGTTACAGTGAACTAGCAACGCGGTTTTGATGAAAGATTTGTGAATCACATGGTCAATTACCGGCGGGAGAAGGAGTGATCAATATTTTAGTGCCGAAACACGTCCCAAACATTTGCAACCCGGGAAAGTCTCATGTTCATATGCAATCAGTTTCGAAGCTCGGGGCGAGCCGTTCAGCCCGCCGCTGCGGCGTTGGTCCGGGCCCCGAGGTCATGAGCCGGACCAGCCGCAATAAACCTTGGAAAAATATAAAGTGCCGCCCATGAACCCCTCAAATCTTTCCCGCTTCTGCCCTTGGATCCGACCATTCGCAGTGTTGTTCGCCCTCGGCATTTTTGCCGCGCCCGTCGCCCGCGCCGGGTTGACGGTGGAGTTGGACTTGAATCGTGCCAACTACCAAGGTTCTCAATATTACTCTTTTTATTGCGGTCTGAATACAAACATCACGCTGCCCAACGTTTCCTTCGGGAACTACTTCGTCGTTTCGCCAGGCTGGCCCACGAACGCCAACGCCTCCGCCTCGCTATTTCAATACGACACCAGCGGCTTCAATCAGGTCAGCAGCGCCGGCAGCAGCGGCTTCGGCTTGTTTGACTCGACGAATTTCAGCGACTCATTCATACAAAACATCACGAACGGACAGTGGACCATCTTCGTCACCAATACGGTCACCACCAATACCTATCATTTTACCGTCACGGCCAACCTTGGCAGTAACGCCATTCCCCTCGTTTCTGTGGTTTATCCGCCCAATAACGCGTTGAACGTCACCAGCCAGCCGACTTTTCTCTGGGAAAGCCCGACCAACTACAATGAGCAAATCCTTTATACGCCAAGTTCCGACCACACATTGCCAGTGACGCAACAAAGTTTCTCCGGGGACACCCTGGCTGCGGGAGTCAACAACATCACCCTGGATACATACTACTATTCCTCGACCGGCGTGGTCTGTTCGGTGCCTACCAACAGTTCTGGAAGTCCGCTCGCCGGTTGGGTTTCGACCTGGCGCGTGTGGGACTATGCCAACGTGCAATTCACGGTCGGCAGCCCGGTGGCCAATTTTAATGCCGACCTGAACACCACCAATTTGCCCTGGGCCACCATGGGTGACGCCGCCTGGTTCACTGAAACCACCAACACCTACAATGGCGCCACGGCGGCCGCGCAAAGCGGGAGCGTGACGGGCAGCCAGGCATCGACCTTATCCGTGGTAGTCAACGGCCCCGGAACGCTCACGTATTCCTGGTCCACCATCGCCAACGATAATAACGCCGGCTTTAGTTGCGAATTCGACGTGGACGGCAACAATTCAAACAGTATCACCGGCGACACCGCCTGGACCCCGGACGGACCTTACGCCATCGGGCCCGGCCAGCACACCTTGAGTTGGACGGCATACGCCAATGGAGACACGGATCCCACCCAAGTTGCGTTCCTCGAACAGGTCAGCTTTGCCAAACCGGTTTCGCCCACTTTGACCGTCACCGCTACGCCGCTATCCGGCCTGGCGCCGGTGACCGTTCAGTTCACCAGCCCAACGCTGGACAGCCTCGGCAACACGGTCACCAATTGGAATTGGAGTTTTGGCGATGGTGGCACCAGCACGGCGCAAAGTCCCTCGCATCTTTATACCAATGGCGGATCATTTTCGCCCAGCCTCAATGCCTACAGCACCTTTGGGACAACGCCCCTATCCGTAACCGGTCCGGGAATGATAACCCTCACCAATAATACGCTAAACGTTAGCGCCGCCCCGGCCTCCGGTTTGGCGCCCTGGACGGTGCAGTTCGCGAGTTCGGGCGTGGACAGCGGTGGCTACCCGGTGACCAATTGGAACTGGAGCTTTGGTGATGGCGGGACCAGCACGATTCAAAATCCTGCGCACGTTTACACGCTCGTCGGTGCTTATTCGCCGAGTCTGGTCGCCCGGAGCGCCCAGGGTGCCTCGCCCCTGACCGTCACGGGCCTTGTCGGAATTAATGTCTACAGCAATCCCGTTCCGGCGTTCCACACCCTTTATACTTTCTCGACCAATTTCGGCGCAAATCCCAATCCCGTGATTGTATCGGCCAATAAAATCTATGGGACGACGGTTCACGGCGGCATCAGCGGCCTGGGCACCGTGTTTGCCACCGGTACCGATGGTTCGGGCTTTACCAATCTGTATAATAATTTTATTTCCTCGTTTGTAAACGGCGGCGATCCGAGCTCCTTGATTTTATCGGGCGCCACCCTGTATGGGACCACGGCGCTGGGCGGCGGGGGCGGCGGGGGCACCGTGTTTGCCATCAACACCAATGGCTCGGGCTTTACCAACTTGTACAATAATTTTAACCTCGCTATCGCCGGCACCGGTTCCGAGCCGTTGGCGGGGGTGACCCTATCCGGCAGCACCCTGTATGGCCTGACGGAATTTGGCGGCTCCCACAACTGGGGCGCTCTTTTCACCCTCAACACCAATGGCGGCAGTTTTGGTGATCTGTATTCGTTTGACACCCCGGCCGGCAACAACGTCAACGTAGCCGGGCTTTATCCCCAATCGCATCTGGTGGTTTCGGGCACCACCCTCTATGGGACGGCCGAAAATGGAGGTGCAAACGCCGCCGGCACGGCCTTCGCCTTTGATACGGGAACCGGTTTCAAGATCCTGCATAATTTTTCGTCCCCGGTCAATGGAACCAACAGCGATGGCGCTTATCCCTTCAAGGGATTGGTTTTATCCGGGAACTTCCTTTACGGCGTGACGCCTTATGGGGGCGCCAAGAGCAATGGCGTGGTGTATGCCGTCAGCACCAATGGATTGATTTTCACCAACCTGTATAGTTTCACCGGTGGCAATGACGGAGCCAACCCGCAAGGCGGTTTGACTTTATCGGGCCACACCCTGTATGGCAGCGCCGGCGGCGGCGCTTTAACCTACGGCACCCTTTTTGCCATCAACACGGACGGCTCGGGTTTTACCAACCTGTATAATTTCACCGGCGGTGGCGACGGATCCAATCCCGCAGGTGATTTGTTCCTGTCGGGCAATGTCCTTTATGGGAGTGCCAGTGGCGGCAGTTTGGGCAATGGCACATTGTTCAACTTCACCCTGCCACAGCCCCGGTTGGCCATAAAGCTCATCGGAACGAATGTGATTTTGACCTGGCCGATGAGTATCGGTGTTTTCAATTTGGAATCCACCACGAACCTCGCCCCGACGGTCATCTGGATCACGAATTCTGCCGGCTCATTCGTTATTGGCGGGCTTAACACCGTGACCAATGCCATTTCCTCCACGGCAAAGTTTTATCGATTGATTCAGTAATGTCAGGCCACGAACCCTAACGCTGGCGGAACGGGTTTGGGGGATAATGTGGTTAAAGAATTGTTTCCGTTACCTGACGCTGTGCCTGGAGCATCGGCAACACCGCAAGGAGCGGATGCCACCCAAATGTCACTTTGAGAAAATGCCCTCAGGCACTATCTTTCGCCCGCATATGCATAAAGCTTTTCTGTTACTGTTGCTCCTGGCGGTCGGTGGGGGTGCGAGCCAAGCGGCGCCGTTGGTGACCAATTCTGTGGCCGGCGGCCGGGTGCTCATCATGGAGAACAGCACCATGCCATTGCCCGCGGCCAAGGCCACGCTCATCATCGGCCCGCTCACGCGCGCCAACGGCGTTTACATTGGCGATTTCAAGGTCAAGGTTTTCCCTTATTTCTTCAAAAGCGACCGCGGTCGGCTGCTCATTAACGTTACGGATAAAGTGTTGGCGGCGGTCAGCGAGGGTAAAACCGTGGCCGTTACCGGCACGGCTACGTCCACCAAAAACGGGATAGTCCGGCACGTCGAAATCACGGCGATCCCGAAGGACGGCAATCACGGCACCGTCAGCCTGTGGTTCATGGTGGGCGACCAGAAAATGATATTCGCCCCGGACTATCATTTTGCCGACCAGGTCAAGGCAATCGCGCTCGCGCCGGCGCATCCCCAGACAATCAGTTTCCGCTAGAGCCCAATGGGGGTGGTAGCCGCGGTCAAATCCTGGCCGGCGGCAAAGACTGACGCGTGGCATAGAACTGGGGAATAGCCGGACAATGGCGACTGTGCGCAACCGCCCTGGCGCTAAATCGCCAGCCGGCGTTTCCGCCAAAGGCGGATCGCGATGAAAACGGTTGGCAACAGAAGCAACGCTGTAGTTGATGGTTCCGGCGCCGGCGAAAGGGCCCCCGAGAACGAAGTGGTCGTATTGCCGGCAAAGAGACCAGCCAGGTCAGGCGCTCCGCCGGAGACTTGAAAGGTTAAATTTAGATTGCCATACCCATCGGCAGCCAGCGCCTGCAAATCCACATTGGCGCCGGTATAAATCAGGCCCGATAAATTGACGGACAAGGAATCCGCGAAACCGCCCTGGCCATTTGACTGCAGGTGGAGCTCAAGCCAGGTCAGGTTGCCGGTCAGGGCCGTCACCCCGTCAAATATGTTCAACATTCCGCCGCCGGTTACCGGAGCCTGCTGATAAGTGAGTCCCCCAACCGTGGTGGAAAACAAACTGGCCAGATCAACCGCCCAGGGCGCGCCGGAAATCCAGCCGGTCAAGGCGCTGTCCGCTCCCGTAAAGGCGAATTGCGGCGTGTCGCTGGTACCCGCGACGGGATTTAATTGAAAAGTATCCCCGCTGGAATTGAACTGAACCTCATTAAGGCCCCTGAAATTAAGGGTGCCCTGACCCACGGCGACCGAAACGCCCAAGCCAACGGCGAGGGCGGCGATGAATAAATTCTGTTTCATTTGTTATGTTATGGATGGTGACTTTACGTTTTGCCTGTGCTGGTGGTTGTTACCGGATAAGCCACTCAAGCAGGCTCACGAGAATGAGATTATCGCGCCGTCTGGCCGGTTGGTATCAGGTGTTATACGTATAGCCCCCTGGTGCGCGAACCTGCCCATCCTATGGGGTGAAGACCCCATAGCAATTGTGCGCCAACGGCATTATAACTGGGCTATGAATATATTACTAATTATGGTGGTGCTGCTGCTGCTAGTGGGTGGTGGCGGATTTTACATGGGCGGCCCGGTCATCGGTGGCAGTGGACTCGGCCTGGTCCTGCTGATCTGCCTGGTTATTTATCTCGCGGGCGGTTTCCGCACCAAGAATAGCTGATCGTCCATGGACGGGGAGATTCTATTACTGGCACTGATTGTCGTGTCGGTTTTTGCCGGCAAGATGCCGTGACGGATCAGACTTGGGGTAATTCAATAATCAAGGTCAACGTTCTTAACCCCGTTAATTCTGATGAAAAGCCTATATTGGTTGATTTCAAGTCTGATCGTGATGGCCTTGGTGACCGTTGCCCAAGGGCAATTGGTGGCCACCCGCGATGCTGCCGGCAGTTTGCTCAAACCACCGACGGGCGATTTTCTGGTGCTGTCCAATGTCGCCGGCATGGTTCGCGTGCTGGATGTGAAGGGACTGGTCTTGGAAAGGAATCTGACCTATCTGCCCCGAATCCAGCTGGCCGATTTGTCGCCGGCTCAACTTCAGGCCCTCCTGGAAACCAGGATAGCCTATGCCGGCCTGACCATCTTTGTATCGGGGCAGGGGACAAATGTGTCAGGCGCGGTCATGGAGCGTCAGCTTCAGCGAATCTGGCAGGACGGTCGTTCCCTGGCGGAAAAAATCCAGACGCGCCTGGAAATTCTGGCGGACCTGCGCGAATATAATTACAACCTTGGTTTCCTGCCGCAAAGCATGGCTATCGCCAGCGAGTACAATGCCCAGGCCGCCGTCGTCAACGACGGGTTGGCAACCCGGGGCGCAACCGTGGTTGCGGCCGCTGCGCAGGTAAAAGCTGCCGAACTGGCCCGGGCTGAGGGGACGGCTGACCGGTTCACGGAACTGCAGGCCCAGGATAATTATCGGGAATACGTGGCGCGCGTGGAAAGGGCCAACGACCGGGCCGTTGTCGCCAACGACCGGGCCGCCAGTGCCAATCAGCAGGTCACGGATTATCGGGCCAATTGCCTCGCGATTTCCACGCGTCTGGCCGCCCTCGGTATTTATGTCCCCGGTGCGCCCACATTTTATCCCGTTCCGCCCCTGACGCTGCAAGCCGAAGTGGATGCGGAACGAGCGTCAAATTGAATCCGCGGCCCGGCCGCAGACCATGTCATTCGCAAGCATTGCGCCCCCGGACGGGCAGGTAACCGACGGATACCGAAGTCCGCGCACCGGATCGGGGTCATTTAGCTGATCTGGTTGTCTATGGGGTAAACACCCCATAGACAAAATCGCAGGATTGAAAGAATAATAGTTTAGCTCGGTGGCGGTCGAGCCTTCCGCGGACATCCCCTGTCCCACCTCCTAATCGACTGCCCCCGAGCCGCATCATTGCCGGTCCGGCGTCCGGCGCGGGGCTGGAATCGAGCATATCCTGTGGTTATGCTCAGACGCACAACTTGGTATTTATTCCACTGACCCAACCTGTGCCATCTTGAAAGCATGATGAATGTAACCATTCCAGCCGGATCAACGGTCGGGAAGCCCGCGGCGCCCGGCCCGGAAAAATTGCCGATGCAGGTCGGCGTCGACAGTTTTGCCACGGCCTTCACCCCGGACGCCGCGGGCAGCGCCGCCAATTCCTCCGAAGCCATCCGTAATCTGGTGGACCGCATCGTCCAGGCTGAACAGGCCGGCCTCGAAGTGTTCGGCATCGGCGAACATCATCGCAAGGAATTCCTCGATTCGGCGCCGCCGGTCATTCTCGCCGCCGCAGCCACCCGCACCAATCGCATCCGCCTGACCAGCGCCGTCACGGTTTTGAGCGCGGCGGATCCGGTTCGCGTCTTCCAGGAATTCGCCACGCTGGACCTGCTCTCCCAGGGCCGGGCGGAAATGGTGGTCGGGCGCGGGTCGTTCATTGAATCCTTCCCGCTGTTCGGGCTGGAGCTGAAAGATTACGACGACCTGTTTGCCGAGAAGCTGGATCTCTTGCTCAACATCCGCGACAACGAACAGGTGCAATGGTCGGGCCGGCATCGCGCGGCGCTGACCGGTCAAGGGGTTTATCCCCGGCCGATGCAGCATCCGCTGCCGGTGTGGCTCGGGGTGGGCGGAACCCCGGCATCCTTCGCCCGCGCCGGTGCCTTGGGTCTGCCATTGATGGTAGCCATCATCGGCGGCGAACCCCGGCGCTTCCGGCCATTGGTGAACGGTTACCGGGAGATGGGCCGGCGCGCCGGTTTTTCCGCGGCCCAACTCAAGGTCGGCGTTCACGCCCTGGGCTATGTGGCCGACACCACCGAACAGGCGGTCGAGGAGTTTTACCCCGGCTATGCCCGGGCGATGACGGAAATAGGCCGGGAACGCGACTGGCCGCCGATGACGCGCGCGCATTTCGATGCGCAGCTCGGCCGGCACGGGGCTCTGCTCGTGGGCAGCCCGGAACACGTCGCGGAAAAGATTCTCGAACACAGCGAAGCCTTGGGCGGTATTTCACGGATCAGCTTCCAGATGGACGTCGCGGCCTTGCCGCACGCGAAGCTCATGCACGCCATCGGGCTGTTGGGGAGCCGGGTCGCGCCCATATTGCGGGCCGCCTCCCAACGTTGATATTCCGGTATTTTCTCCACGTTGGAAGGTGGTGGTCCGGCACGGCCCTGCGCCAAGCGGTCGAACGAAAATGTATTTTACTCGGAACGGGTCGGATCACTGCCAGTCAGACGATGGTCGTCACCGGCAAAGGCTGGCGCGTCGTCAGGAACGGCCCGGGCTTTTCCTCGCGTACGAAGACACCGCTCACGGTGCCGCGCTTCCTCACTGCTTCAGCCGGTAAAACTTTTTCGTGCCGATGATCGGATTGGTAACCACGAAGTAACTGCTGTAGATGGCGGGGGGCGCGTCGGTGTTCCAAACCACGGGCGGCGTGAGATTGGTGGTGGAGAGCAAAGTGAATCCGGTGGCCGTGACCGGCCACCCCACCACTACGTTGGTTCCGGACCGGAGGATGCCCAAGGTGGGCGACGCCACCAAGTTGCCGCATGACGGGCAGGGCGCCGTCAGGATGCCATCATAACTGGCCCCCCAGCCGACGGTGCTGCTGACGTATAAAATCTGGGTCAAGGCCGTGTCGAAGTAAAAAACGCTGCCGCCGTCCGCCGGCTGGTTCCCGGAAAAGCAAACATACGACAGGCTCTGACAGGCGCCGAAGGCCTCCTGCCCGAGGCTCTTGAGGCCGGCGCCGAATGTCACACTTTGCAAGCCGGGGCAATAATAGAAGGCATACGAACCGATGTTGGTGACGCTGTTGGGGATCGCGATGTCCGTAAGGGTCGTGCATTCATTGAAGGCCTGCTGCCCGATGCTGGTGAGGCCGTTGCCCAGGCTGATGCTGACCAGGCTTTGACAACTGTAGAAAGCCTGGACGCCCAGGGTGCGGACGCTGTCCGGGACCACCACGCTGACCAGGCCGGCAGCATCGCCGAACGCGCCGTCTAGGATGTTGGTGACGGTGCCGGGAACAATGTAGCTGCCGGCCAGCCCGGCTGGATATTGGATGAGGTTGGTCTGATGCTTGTCAAACAGCACGCTATTTACGCTGCTGTAAAACTTGTTGGTCGGATTCACCGTGATCGCCAGCAGGTTGGCGCAATCATAAAACGCGAATGACCCGATGCTGACGACGTTGGTGCCGATGCTGACATTGGTGATGCCGGCGCTGTATTCGAACGCCGCGCTCACGATGACCGTAACATTGGTGGGCACCAGATAACCGCCAACCAGCCCGCCGGGATAGGCGACCAGGTAGGTCCGGCTCTTGTCGAACAACACGCCGTTCGTGCTGTAATAATAGGCATTGGCCGGATCCGCCGTGATCGCGGTCAACGTGGCGCCCACGAAGGCCTCGCCGACATTGGTGACGGCCGCGGTGAGGTTGTAGCTGCCGGTGACGCCGCCCGGGAATTGGATGAGCGAGGTCCGAGCCTTGTTATACAACGCCTGGTTCGTGCTGACAAAATCCGGATTGTTCGTGGCCAACGCGATCACGGTCAGGCTCTTGCAATCCACGAACGGAGCCAGGCCGATGTTGGTGACGCTGGCGGGGATGGACACGCCGGCCAGCGCCGGACAATAAAAGAACGCGTTATCCGCGAGGGCGGCCACATTGGTGCCGATGGACACGCTCGTCAGGGTGAAGTTCTGGTAGAAAGCCGCGCTCCCGATGCTGGTGACGGGCAGGCCGGTGATGGTATTGGGGATGGCCAGCGAGGTGTCACTGCCGGAATAGCTCTGGATGGCCGCGGCTCCGTTGTTGGTGGTATAATACAAAGTGCCGGCGCCGGTGGCGTATTGGAAAACCTGCTGGGCCGGGGCGGCCACCGCGGCCAGCAGGCATAATCCCGTTGCCAGCAGCCAGGTTTGAATAAAATTACGCTTGGTTTTCATGATCGGATCTTTTTTGCCTCACTCAAACCTGATATTGAGACCGGTTGCCGGTGAACACAAATATATTAAACAAATATTCCGCAATCCCCGGGGCACACGTAGTGATGCGCCCCGCCGTTGGCCGGCGGAAAATGATGGCTTCGCCGCAGGCAGCGGCACGCCGTCTGGATCGGGGGAAGGGCGGGGCAACGACGACCGGCTTTGAAAGCCTTTCAAACCGAAGCCCGGCCAGGGCGAAAGAAATCAGCCCGCGGCGGGAGCGGCGGGTTCATGCGGGAGGATGAATTCAGCCCCGGTGGGGAAATTCTTGACGGTTGATAAAAAAAATCAGCGCCGTAAACGCGCCCAGCAAAACCACTAGAGCGATCACCGTCAGCAAGCGGATCTGCTTCTGATGATCAGAGAGACGTTGCTTTCGCCGGTGATGGTGGATTCTCGAAACGGTTTCGATAATTGAAATAATGATTGAACATTTGCCGGAATGACTCCCCCGATATTGGCCAATCATTGACCTGAGTTGCTAAGAGCCTGTCTTAAAATTGCAAGGGGTGGTATTGCTCGAGGTCGGCGGATCGCGTTCGCAGCAGGAGGAATACCGAAGGGATTTAAATCAATCAGCCCGGCGTTGACGCGCAGCGGCTATGCCGGGAACACATCCCGCGAGCACCGCCGCCGGGGTGGCCGCTATACGATCGTCAACTGCACGCTGCTCTCGATGATGCCGACGCTGATGGCGTAGCGGGTGAGGCCGGCGGTGTCGTGGATATCGAGCTTCTCCATGAGATGTTCGCGGTGCTTCTCGACGGTCTTGAGGCCGATACCGAGTTCGGCGGCGGTTTCCTTGTTGGCCTTGCCTTCGGCGATGAGCTGGAGTATTTCCATCTCGCGCGTGGTCAGCGAAGCGGCTTTTTTTGCGGAGCCGCCCGCGCGCTTGTTTGCCAGCAGCTGGATGCGCGCCTGACGCCGGGAAATGATTGGGCTGAAAAACTTTTTCCCTTTGTGGACTTCGCGGATGGCCAGGCACACATCCTGGGCGGTGGATTGTTTGAGCAGAAACCCCCGGGCGCCGGATTCGTTCGCGCTCTCCACATAAGCATCGTCACTGTGGGCGGAGAGCATGAGCACTTTGGCGGCGGGGTTGGCTTTGAGCATCTGGCGGGTGGCTTCCAAACCATTGAGCAACGGCATGGCAATATCCATCAACACCACGTCGGGATTTAGTTTTTTGACCAGAACGACGGCTTCGCGACCGGTGTGCGTCTCGCCGACGACTTCAAAATCATTTTCGAGTTCGATCAGTTTGCGCAATCCCTCGCGCACGATGGTATGATCCTCCACCAGCAAAACCGTGATTCGTTTCATAATAATTCAATGTTTTCCTAAAGCGTGAGTCGTCAACATCCCCCACCGCGTGAACGCGCTAGTCGGAACGCTCGATCCTTGGACAGCGAACCGCTAAGCCTAACCATTATCCGCAGACGGCTTCCGTCTGTAAATGGGGTAAACACCCCATATACAAACCTCGGGCGGCAAGATCTGTTTGAAGCAATTTTTAATGGCGGTGAAGGGTCAATCCCGCATTTTTAACCAGCTTTGCTCCTGCCGGGGTACCGCGGGGACATCCATTGGAATCAAGCTCCGTTCCGGCGCGGCAGGGCAGCGGGCGCAAGGGCGATGGCGCTCCGACGGGGCTGGATTCGATTTGGTTTGGGGGTCTACAAATATGCCGCGCCGATGGCGCTCCGGATCCATCTGATCAGCCACAGTCGGCAACTTCGGCCTTTCCAGTGGCGCGAGCAGCCGGGCGGTGAAGCGCAAAAATACATTGCGATCATACCCACCCGGTGGCGTTTGGTTGTGAAATGAAAATGGTTATTGCAATTTCATCCGCATTCATTATCGGGCGAGATTGTTTTTGAGGATGAATTGCACCACCGGCGTGGGGTCATCTAATCCATGCGGGTGATGACCAATGCCCGGTTTGTGGATGACTTGGATTTGCCCGCCCAATTCGCGGTAACGCTTTTCCAGGATAGCCGTGTTCTCAGCCACGGGCACCACGTCATCGGTGTCACCCACGACATGGATGATGGGGATGCCGGCCTTGGCCAATGGGGCGAGGATTTCGATGGGATTATTGGTATAAGCCAAAGCGGCGGCTTCATTTTGGAAGCCGTAATCCGCGATAAGTTGTGTCCAATCACTGGGGCTCCCTTGGCCTTGGCCCTTGCCACCGGGCCAGCTCTTGATATCGCATACGGGAGCGTCGCCATAAATGGCTCCGACGCGGTCCGGATTGGCTGCCGCCCAATGATAGGCATAGAGTCCGCCGCGGCTAATGCCGATGAGCACGGGTCGGGCATTCAAGCCTTGGGCCGTGAGTCGTTGGTAAAAGTCGTTTAATTGAGCGACCGCCCTGGGGCAGCCGAAAGTGTTGCCCACCGCGATGTGCGCGGAGTAATAGCCGGCCTCCAGCAATTGCAACGTGGCGCAACGCTGGGTGAAGGCATCGGGAAATTCCATGCACCAGGACCAGCGTTGACCCGGCGAATTTGTTTTGGGCACCACCACCCAGGCCTGGCAGCCATCCACGGTGAAATTGTAACGCTGGTATCCATTCCAAATGTCCACGGTGCTGTTGGGCCAGTTCGTAATCGTGTTCACCGTGGGTTCGGATGCAAAACCTTTCAGCCCCGGCGCCATCGGCAGCAGGGCAGCGAGGAGAGAGATGATGAAGCCTTGGGCCGGCATATTTTTGCGTAATACCATGGACATGTTTTGCAATTAAACAGGTTTATCCTGCTTGAGCAAGAAGACTTCCCTTCGCTTCGGCCTTTTTCCCAAGCCGCTGGTGTGAGCGGGTTGTTATCGCCGGAGATAGGGGCCGGGGAATGGCGCGGCAAGCTGCGGAGCAGCGAGCGAGAGTAGCCCACGGCTTTAGCCGTGGGTTCAGGTGGCGGGATGATTTCAGCCCCGGAGGCGGCGGAAGAACGGTTTGTCCGTGGCTTTTCTGCCGCCCCATCCGGGGCTTGAATTCTGGTTGGACGCTTAACCCACGGTTGCACCGTGGGCTATTGTCTGCCGCGCCTCCGGCGCTACGCCCGACGGGAACGTGCCAGCGGATCTGGCCTTTCAAGCCGGTGTTGAGCTGGTCTTTGGTGACGGCCTCGAGCATGGTGCCCTGGGCATTGGCGTCGGCGTTCTCCGGATCCACCGCCATGTTGATGGTCTGGGTGGCGACGGAGATTTTATAGACCTTTTCCCACGGCCATTTGAAGTAGGGCCCGCCCGGCGGGATGACGCGCACCTGCGGATAATTGTAGCGCTCCTTTTCCTCCTCGTTCAGCGTGGCGGCGATGGGGTCCTGCGAGGTGGTGGCGGTGCCCACGCGTTCGGCGCGGCCGAAGCTGGTCTTCACGGCGCGCTCGTTCTGGTTGACGGTGTAAAAGCCGGCGACGAGGTAGCGGACGAGGAACCAGCCGATGAAACCGATCACAATACCGAAGAATATAGCGCCCATAAATGATTTAAGTTTCGTTGCTAATACTCCCGCGGGAAATATTTAACAAGGAAAAAGCCGTTACAAACCCCGCCGTTGGTTTGAATTGAACCCTCATCCGGCCTTCGGCCACCTTCTCCCATCCGATGGGAGAAGGAGATTGTTTTGTGGGACGTGCACCCAGGGTGGCGGTCTGTGCCAGACTTGCCATCAGACCTTACCCTGGGCTATTATCTTTCGCCCTTACAGGGCTTTCGCTTGGCTGCGCAGATTATTTTACGAAATGGCCGAGCGCATGGCGGCGAAGAGGTTTTTGCCAGAGTCCTGCGCGACGGGCGTCTTGGATTTGGAATCGGAGGTCTCAACGAGTTCCTCCGGCAGTTCCTTCAGGAACGGCGAGGGCTGGCAGGGCAGGAGTTGGCCGTATTTCTTGCGGCCGCCGCAATGGCTGATGGTCAGCGTCTGCATCGCGCGGGTCACGGCCACGTAAAACAGTCGCCGCTCCTCGTCCATGGTGCCCTCGACCTTGGAGCGCGAGTGCGGCAGGAGGCCGTCCTCCAGCCCGACCACGAAGACGTGCGGGAATTCCAGCCCCTTGCAGGAATGCATGGTGATGAGCGTCACGGCGTCGCTGGTGTTTTCCTTTTCCTCCTCGCGGTCGCTGTCGAGGGTGATATTTTCCAGAAAGTTCTCCAGCCGCTCCGCCGGCAGGTTGCCGCTGCCGTCCATCGTGGCCATCAATTCCTTGAGGTTGCGGACGCGGCTTTCGCTGTTCTCGGGATCCTTTTCCAGCCGGCGCAACTCGGCGAAGTAGCCGGTCTCGTTCAGGAAATTGTCGGCCCAGCGCGCGAGCGTGAAATACCCCTCACCCGGCTGCGCCACCCTCTCTCCATCGGATGGGGAGAGGGACGAGGTGGGGGGAGCGCTATTCTGCAACTGGCTTTGCACGCGCTCCACAAATTCCACGAAGGCCTCGATGCTTTCGCGTGTGCCTTTCTGTAACGTCGTCGTCACGAGCGGATTCTTCATGGCGGTGAAGACGGAGCATTTGCGGTCGTGGCTGGCGCCGAGCAGCCGTTCCATGGTGACGTCGCTCAGGCCGCGCGCCGGGACATTCGCAATGCGCAGCAGGCTGATGTCGTCGTGCGGGTTTAAAAACGTTTTCAGGTAGGCGAGGAAATCCTTGATCTCGCGCCGGTCAAAGAAGCTTTGGCCGCCGATGAGGTGATAGCGCACGCCGGCCTTGCGCAGCTCGGTTTCCAGCGGGCGCGATTGCTGGTTGGTGCGGAAGAGGATGGCGCAGTCCTGCCACGGCACGCGGTAGGCGAGCCGCTTGAACTCGATCTGCGCCACGGTCTCCCGCGCCTCGTCCTCGTCGTTCGGGTACGTCTGCAACAGGATTTTTGCGCCCGCGCCCTTCTGCGACCAGAGCGATTTGCCGCGCCGCCGGACGTTGTTTTTGATGATGGCGTTGGCGGCGTTGAGAATGGTCGTGGTGCTGCGGTAGTTTTGCTCCAGCTTGACGATTTTGACTTCGGGGAAATGTTTTTCCAGGTTCAGCAGGTTGGCGACCTCCGCGCCGCGCCAGCCGTAGATGCTCTGGTCGTCATCGCCGACGACGCAGAAGTTCCGGTGCTCGAGCGTGAGCGCATGGACCAGCTCGAACTGCGAGGCGTTGGTGTCCTGATATTCGTCCACCATGACGTATTGGTATTTGGCGCGGCAGGCGGCGAGCGCGTCGGGATGCTCGCGGAAGAGCCGCAGCGTGAGCAGGATCAGGTCGTCGAAATCAACGGCGTTGCAGGCGTGCAGGGCGGATTCGTAGCGCTTGGCGATGTGCTGCGCCAGGGCGCGGACACTTTCGTCGCCGAAGCCCTTGGCGTTTTCGCCGCCATTCTTGAACTTGCTCAGCATGGCCAGCACCGCGCCGGGATCGGTCTTCTCGCCCTTGGCGGAAATGGCGGAAAGAATTTTCTTCACCGCCGCGAGCTGCTCCGAGGTGTCGTAGATGACGAAACTTTTCTTGTACCCGAGCTTCTCGATGTGCTGGCGCAAAATGCGGACGCACAGCGAATGGAAGGTGCAGATGGTCGGGCGGTTGCTTTTGTCATCCGACTTGACCCGGGGCAGAAGTTTGCGAACGCGCTCCTGCATTTCGCGGGCGGCCTTGTTCGTGAACGTCACGCCGAGGATGTGGCCGGGCGCGATGCCGCGCGCGACCATGTGCGCGATGCGGAAGGTGATGACGCGCGTCTTGCCCGTGCCGGCGCCGGCGAGGATCAGCACCGGGCCGCGAATGGTTTCGGCGGCCTGGCGCTGCTGCGGGTTGAGCGCGGACAAATTCAACATCGGGCGCGGAGTTTAGATTTTGGCAAACTGAACGCAAGCAAACTGAAAATTATCGAGAATCACCGCCGGGGCGATGCGGATTTTGAAACCTCCAACGCCCGGCTGGGCTCAGATCTTCACCTTGAACTGCTCGCCCTTTTTCAACGATTGCACGAAGGCCGCCATTAATTGGGGGATCAGCTCCAGATCTTTAAGGCTCACGACTTCCACCGGCGAGTGCATGTAGCGGTTGGGCAGACTGATGAGCGCGCTGGCGATGCCGCCGCGCGTCCAGAAAATCACGTCCGTGTCCGTGCCGCTGCTTGCGGACATGGCCTCGTGCTGGAGCGGAATCTTATTCTTGGCCGCGACTTCCTCCAGTCGCGCGACGACGTCCGGATGGTTGCACCCGCCGTGGGTGACGGACGGGCCTGCACCGATGCGCGTATCGCCGTGCTGCGTCTTGCTGACGGTCGGATAATCCGTCGCGTGGGTCACATCCACGACCAGCGCGATGTCCGGCTTGAGCGAATAGGCGATCTGCCGCGCGCCGAGCAAGCCGACTTCCTCCTGCACGTTCGAGACGGCGCAGATTTCGGCGTTCAATTTCACCTTGGATTCCTTGAGCAGCCGCAGCGTTTCGGCGACGGCGAAGGTGCCGATGCGGTTGTCGAACGCGCGCGCCACGGCGAGGTCGCCGCGCAAGATGTCAAATTCATCCGCCAGCGTGATGGGGTCGCCAATGCGGACAATTTTCTCCGCCGCCTTGCGGCTGTCCACGCCGATGTCGATGAAGAGGTCGTGAATCTTGGGCGGCTTCGGATCGCCGTCCTGCTTGGTCAGGTGCGGCGCGACGTTGCCGACCACGCCTTTGACCGCGCCGCCGCGGGTATGGATGAAGATGCGCTGCGCCTTGGTGATGGCGGCATCGACGCCGCCCATGCGCCGGACGTAGATGAAGCCGTGGTCATCGATGTAATTCACCGCCATCGCGATTTCATCGGCGTGCGCGGCGAGCATGATGCGCGGGCCGCCGCCTTTGTTCAGCACCGCCACGCAGTTGCCGTAGGCGTCGGAGAACGTTTCATCGGCAAACTGGCTGGCGTAGTCGAGCCAGACGCGCTGGCCGCGGGTTTCGTGGCCGGTGGGGCTGGGGGTGTTGACGAGGGTTCGGAGAAAATTCAATGAGGCTTCGCGCATGACGCAGGCTAGTCGGCGGCGGCGGAAACTGAAAGTGAAAATTGCCTCTGGTTCGAGGTGGTTTGAATTTGGTGGGGCGAGCGTACCCGCGAGCCTTTTCAGGTGGGCGCCGGCTCGCGAGGACGCTCGCCCCACCGGCTGGCCGTGCATGATGGACAATGCTTTCATCGATGACGGGCGCAAATTTATCAATTCACGGTCTCTCAGGATTTCCTCTAGGGTTGCGGCATGAACAATAATTTATCAACAGACACATCCGGCGCGCGTCGCCGCAAAATCCTGCTAGTTGGACTTTTGGCAGTCGGCTTTGGCTGGGCTGTCCTGCCCGCACGGCCGTTCCAGCCGGTTGAGCCGATCCCCGCCGGCATCGTGGATATGCATTGCCACATCGCCGGCATCGGCGCGGGCGGCAGCGGCTGCTGGGTGTCGCCCCGGATGCGCAACAACTGGCGATTCAATATTTACCTGCACAGCTTCGGCGTTTCGCGGAAGGAGCTTTTGGAGAAGGGCGATGGCTTGGTGGGCGACCGGATCTCCGCCTCGCTCGCGCAAAGTAAATATGTCCGCCAAGCCGTCCTGCTGGCCCTCGACGGCGTGGTGGATGCGCACGGCAACCTGGACACGAACCGAACGGAGGTCTATGTGTCGGATGAATTTGTCGCCGGCGTCTGCGCGCAACACACTAACCTGCTGTTCGGCTGCTCGGTGAACCCGTACCGGCCCGACGCGCTGGCGCGGTTGGAATGGGCCAAGGCGCATGGCGCGGTGCTGGTGAAATGGATCCCGCCCATCATGGAGATCAATCCCGACGACCCGAAGCTGATTCCCTTCTACAAAAAGATGGTGGAGCTGCATCTGCCATTGCTGTCGCACACCGGCGAGGAACATTCATTCTCGCGCGCCGCCGAGAATTTTGGCGACCCGGAGAAATTGCGCCTGCCGCTGAGCCTCGGCGTGACGGTGGTGGCGGCGCACATCGCGTCGTCGGCCAAATACGATGGCGAGCGCGGCCCCGACCGGCTCGCGCGTTTGATGCGGGATTATCCGAATCTCTACACTGACATCTCCGCCCTGACGCAGATCAACAAACCGGGTTATTTGAAGGAGGCGCTGACCAAGCCGGAGTTTTCCGGCCGGCTGGTGTACGGCACGGATTATCCGCTCATCAACACCGCGCTGATCTCGCCGTGGTATTCATTCCGCTTGACGCTGCGGGAGAAGTGGCAAATCTGGCGGACGAAAAATCCGTGGGACCGTGATGTGCTGATGAAGCACGACTTGGGCGTGCCGACGGAAACCTTCGCGCGTTCGACGCAGATGTTCGCAAAGGCGAATTGACACATTCGCGGCAGTTTTCTAGCTTCTTCCGGCAAAGACCCCGCCGCTTTGCCCCGGATGTTCGTCCGGGGATTTTTATTGGCATTGGCCGGCGCGGCTTGCGAAAAATTTATGGCAAACACAATTCTCGTCGGCGCCCAATGGGGCGACGAAGGCAAAGGCAAGATCATTGACGTGCTCACGGAGACGGCGGGTGTCGTCGTGCGCTACGCCGGCGGCAACAACGCCGGGCATACGGTCATCGTGAAGGGCAAGAAGACGGTGCTGCACCTCATCCCGTCCGGCATCCTGCGCAAAAACAAACTGTGCGTCATCGGCAACGGGGTGGTGCTGGATCCCATCGGCCTGGTCAGCGAAATGGAGGGGCTCAAAAAAAACGGGATCAAGATCACGCCCCGGAATTTTGTGCTGAGCGAGACGGCGCACGTTGTCTTTCCTTATCACCGCGAGCTGGACGGCGCGCGCGAACTGCTCAAGGGCAAAAACAAGATCGGCACAACCAAGCGCGGCATCGGCCCGGCCTATGGCGACAAGGCCGCGCGCGTCGGCCTGCGCGTGAATGATCTGATTGATTCCGCCAAGCTTAGGGTGAAGCTGGAAGCGCGGATCAAGGAAAACAACGCCGTGCTGAAATCACTCGGCGCGAAACCGCTTTCGTTCAAGCAGGTTTTTGCCGAATACAATAAAGCCGGCCAATATCTGAAACCGTTTGTCCAAAATACCGTCGTGCTCCTGCACGAACAGATCCGTCACGGCGCGGAGGTCTTGTTTGAAGGCGCGCAGGGAACGTTTCTCGATATTGACCACGGCACGTATCCGTTCGTCACGTCGTCCAACACCACGGCGGGCGGCGCCTGCACTGGTTCCGGCGTGCCGCCGCACCGCATGGACCGCGTCGTTGGCGTCATGAAGGCATACACCACGCGCGTCGGCGAAGGGCCGTTGCCGACGGAGAATGCCGAGATATCCGACCTGCTCCACGGCATGGGACGCGAATTCGGCGCGACCACCGGCCGCGCCCGCCGCTGCGGTTGGTTTGATTCCGTCGCCACGCGGCACGCCACCATGGTCAACGGCATTGACGATCTCGCCATCACGAATCTTGACGGCCTCGACACGGTGGAGAATATCAAAGTATGCGTCGCGTATCGCCACGGCAAGACGCAGTACGATTATATGCCGAATGACGCGCAGGTGCTCGCCGAATGCGTACCGGTTTACGTCGAGTTTGAGGGCTGGCGCACGCCGACGGACAAATGCAAAACATTCAAGCAATTGCCGAAGAAGGCGCAGGCGTATCTGAAGGCGATTGCCGAACTGACGAATGCGAATTTGTATATCGCGTCCGTCGGCCCGGGCCGCGACCAGACGATATTCGTCTGATGCTGGATGCTTGTTTCTTGATGCTGGATAAAATTCTGCATGCGGACGTTGGCTTGAAAGATTGTAAACTTTATGAGCTATCGGAACCTGGAGATTTGGAAGTTGTCCTGCAGCTTGGTGGTGGACATTCATAAAATGTCGCTGGCCAGGCTGCCGAAGTTTGAGATGTTCGAAGAAGGGACGCAAATCCGGCGCTCGATGAAATCAATCCGGTCAAATATTGTTGAAGGCTATGGCCGCCGCCATTACAAGGCGGAGTTCATCCATTTTCTGACTTACGCTCAGGCATCGTGCGATGAGACGATTGATCATTTGGAGATGCTGTTTGAAACCGGATCGCTGGCGGATGAGCCGCTGTTCAAAGAATTGTCTCAGCGGCTGGATGAATTGGGGCGCAAAATTAATTTGTTCAGGCAGTCCGTTGTAGCCGGCCATCGCGTTGGTCCGGCCGAAAATCTGGAGCATCCTGCATCCAGCATCCAGCATCTAGCCGTGCGAACGATTTGCCGATGAGCATGACCAATCCAACCTTAACTGCCGAAGCCCAGGCCAACTTGCCGCGCCACGTCGCGGTGATCATGGATGGCAATGGGCGCTGGGCGAAGTCCCGGCATCTGCCGCGCATCGAGGGCCATCGGCGCGGCGCGGACTCCGCGCGGGAGATCATCCGCACCGCCGGCGAACTCGGCATCAAGTATCTCACGCTCTACGCCTTTTCCGCCGAGAACTGGAACCGGCCCAAGGACGAGGTGGACGCGCTGATGAAGTATCTCGTCCATTACCTCAAGACGGAGACCAAGGACCTGAATAAAAACAACGTCCGGCTGGAGGTCATCGGGCAGATCCATCGACTGCCGGATAATGTGCAGGAGCATCTGGCCAAATCCATCGCCACGCTCTCCAAAAACAACGGCCTGACGCTGATCATGGCGCTGAGCTACGGCAGCCGCCTTGAGATCGTGGATGCGGTTCGCCAGATCGCGGAGAAGGTGAAGCAGCGCAAGCTCGAGCCCGGCGACATCACGGAAAAAGTCATTTCCGACCATCTCTGGACGCGCAACGTGCCGGATCCCGACCTGCTCATCCGCACCAGCGGCGAGATGCGCGTGAGCAATTTTCTGCTCTGGCAGATCAGCTACGCCGAACTGGTCGTCACGCCGACGCTTTGGCCGGATTTCAAACGGCCGCAATTCTTCGCCGCGCTGGACGAATATGCCAAGCGCAACCGGCGGTTTGGCGGCATCTGACCCCGGCGATTAATGAATCCGCTCTTTGCGGTCATTTACGAGGACGCAGAACTGCTCGTGGTCCACAAGCCAGCCGATCTCGTCTGTCATCCGACGAAGGGCGACGAATATTCCAGTCTCATCAGCCGCGCGCGGATATATTTGAAGATGGAGTCCGAGCCGCGGCTGGTCAATCGGCTGGATCGCGAGACGTCCGGCCTGGTGGTGATCGCCAAAACCGCCGGGGTGGCGGGCGAACTCGGCAAAATCTGGGAAACCCGCGGCATCAAGAAGGAATATCTCGCCATCGTTCACGGCCACGTCGCGGCGGAGCAGGGGATGATCGACGCGCCGCTCGGCAAGGATGAGACGAGTGCCGTTGTGATCAAAGACTGTGTCCGCCCGGACGGAACTCCGGCCCAGACGGAATTTTTCGTGGAGCGAAGATTTAGTCATTCGAACTTGCCGGGCAGCGGAAATACCTTCTCCCGCTCCGCTGGACGAGAGGGACAGGGTGAGGTGGTGCAATCGTCCATTCGCCAGCTTCCATTTTCGCTGTTGCGGCTGTTTCCGCGCACCGGCCGAAAACATCAGATCCGCATCCACCTCCAGCACGCCGGTCATCCCATCGTGGGCGACAAACTTTATGGCGGCGATCCGGATTTGTATCTGGCGCTCGTCGAGCGGCGGCTGACGGAGGAACAGCGCGGGCGACTGCTGCTGGCGACCCATGCGCTGCACGCGGGACGATTGCAATTTTGCTGGCGCGATCGGGACCGGGATTTCTCCACACCGCCGGAAACGGCCTTTACGGATTTTCTGAAGGACTGACGGGAGCGCCGGGGCTTTTCACTGACTTGGGTGGTGTCGGCTTCACCTCGGGTTTGTTCAGGCGGAATGATTTCAATTCCGCGTAAATGGACTGGGCGAGTCCCGACTTGGTAAAGCCCACCGCCTTGGCGCCCTTGACGAAAAAAAACGTTTCCAGATCGGCCGCCGTGAAATGTTGCACGACCGGATAGTGGGAGAAATCCTTCAACACTTCGTCGCGGCTGGAGTCGGCAATGTCGGTGGTGATGAGGACAAAGTGCAGCTTGTTCTTGTTGGCGCGCAGGGTATCGCGGCCGATGAGCAGCCCGCGCGTCTTGACGACGAACGGGAACAGCCGCTCGACATTTTTTTCGGGAACCGGCACCGCCGCTGGCGCTTCGTCACTCATCACGCCAGCTTGACCTTGACCTTGTGGCCCTTAATTTCCGAGCGGTTCAGTTTGGCGATGATGCTGTTGGCGTACTCGCTGGCCACGTCCACAAAGGCGTGGCGATCGCGCACGTCCACCTTGCCAACCACCTTGCCCGGCAAACCGGTTTCGCCGGCGACGGAGTTCACAAAATCAATCGGCGCGACGCCTTGTTCCGCGCCGAGGCTCATCCACAGCCGCGTCTGACCGGCCGGCGTGGCGCGGCTTTCCTTAGGCTTCGGGGCCGCGGCGGGCGCGGACTTGGGCTTGATAAATAATTTGGATTCCAGCTTCGGCTCCGGGGCTTTCACCGAGGCTAGAATTTCCTCGTCGGAATATGTTTTGACGGCTTCCGGTTTTGCTTCGCTGGCCGGCTTTGGTTCAACGCTGACGGCCGGGCGGCTCGCGGGGACGCTCGCCCCATCATCGATCAGCGGCTTGGCCGCCGGCGGTGGCGTCACGACTTTTGGTGTTCGGGCTGCCGTCGCTGCGGGGGCTTTCCACGGCGCGACCTTGGACTTCTTCGGATCCGCGAACTTCGGGTCCGGACGCGGAGCGCGGTCATCAAACCGGCGGGGACGTTCCTCGCGGCGGTCGTCAAAGCGCGGCCGGCGGTCATCGCGGAAATTTCCCCGCTCGCCGCGGTCATCGAAGCGCCCCGGGCGTTCTTCGCGTTGCGGACGCTCATATTCGTCCGGCTTCGGCGCGGGCTTGGCGGCCTCGCCGCTTTGCAGCAGATGGATCAGCGCCGAGGCGATGTCGGATGAACTGAAATTTTCCTCGATGAGGCGTTCGATCAGGCGGTCGTGCTTGGTGAATTCGCCGCTGGTGAGCAGCGCCCGCAGCTTGTCGGTGAAGACATTTTCCCGCGCCTCGGCAACTTCGTTTTCCGTCGGGATTTTACCGCGCTGGATCCGCACGTTGGCAAACCGCTCGATGTTGCGGATTTGGAACAGCTCGCGGAACGGCACGAGCGAAATGGCCCGGCCGCTCTTGCCCGCGCGACCGGTGCGGCCGATGCGGTGGACGTAATCTTCCGGGTCGTACGGCAGATCGTAGTTGAACACCACTTCCACGTCGTCCACGTCGATGCCGCGCGCGGCGACGTCGGTGGCCACGAGAAATTCCAGGCCGGACTTGCGAAACTTGTTCATCACCCGGTCGCGCATCGCCTGCGTCATGTCGCCGTGGAGCCGGTCGGCCTGGTAGCCGGCGGCTTCGAGATGTTCCACCAGGTCGTCCACCATGCGCTTGGTGTTGCAGAAGATGATGCCGAGCTTGAGGTCGTAAATGTCAATCAACCGCGTGAGCAACTCCATTTTGTATCGTCGGTCCACTTCGTAATAAACCTGTTCAACGGTCGGCACCGTCATGGCCTTCTGCTCGATCTTGACGTTCTGCGGCTCGCGCGAATATTTTTCGATCAGGTCGCGGATCGGGCGCGGCATCGTAGCGGAAAAGAACACCGTCTGCCGCTCTTTCGGCGCATCCTTCAAAATGGTTTCGATGTCCTCGCGGAAACCCATGTTCAGCATCACGTCCGCCTCGTCGAGAATGACCATCTTGATGGTCTCCAGCCGGAGCGTCCCGCGCCGCATGTGATCCATCACGCGGCCCGGCGTGCCGATGACGATTTGCGCTCCCTGCTTGAGGCCGAAAAACTGGCGTTCGTAGGATTGGCCGCCGTAAATCGGCAGGCAGTTAATGCCGCGCTTGAAGAACGCGAGCTTGTGGATTTCCTCGGAGACCTGGATCGCCAGTTCGCGCGTCGGGCACAGGATCAACACCTGCACGGCGCGGATGTTCGGATCCACCCTTTCCACGGCTGGTATGCCGAACGCGGCGGTCTTGCCGGAGCCGGTCATGGACTGGCCGACAATGTCCTTGCCGGTCATCAGCACGGGGATGGCTGCCGCCTGGATGGGCGCCGCCTGTTCGTAGCCCAGTTTGTCTACGGCCTTCAACAGCTCGGGGGAAAGTCCCAGTTCGGAAAATAATTTTGATGTCATGAAAGGTCTTTGCGACTGCGCTAATCATAGCAGGAGCCAGGCACACGGCGAGCGCTAAATTGGGTTAGAGTTGGGAATTGGCAGTGTTTTCGCCGCGAAATCGCCATTGGTTCTAAAAAAAATCAACCGGCCGTCGGCGGCACCGCGCGGCCGCCCAGTTGCCGCCATTCTTTATCCTCGTTGAGAAGAACCAGCCAATCCGGATTTTTGCCGGTGACCCCGGTGATTTCGATTTCGTCCAACACCATGGCCGCCGTCGAAAGCGCGTCGGACTCGGCGGCGGTTGAAGCCAGCGCCCAGACCCGGTTTTGTCGGCGCGCCGATTGCCCGGTACGGGGATCGAATATATGCGCGCCTTTGACGGCCAGACCGGAGCCGCTCAAGGAAACATTTGCCAGCCAGTGTCGCCGGGCGGAAGAATCATCGCCCAGGCCGCAATCCCAGCCGGCTGTCCCCGCCGGCGCCTCGCCCGCGAGGATGCTGCTGCCGCCGGCCACCAGCAGGAAAGAGCGGCATTCCCATTCGCGCAGGAGCTCCGCCATCCGGTCGAGGGCAAAGCCTTTCCCGATCGCGCCAAGGTCGAACTCCAGCCGCCCGCTGTCGCAGCGGATGGAAAATTCCGCCGGCACCAGGACCCAGGACGGCTTGGCCGGCTGGTTTTTCAGCGCCGCCGCCGTCGCCGAAAATGCGCCGCGCGTGGCAAATTCCATCCGCCGGGCAATCGTGAGGCAGGCCAGGACCGGCTCGCACAGGCGCAACTTTTCGCCCGGCAAAAGTCGGGCGATCTGGCTGATTTCGCTGTTGGCGCGAAAACGGCTTAACTGCGCTTCCAATTCGTCAGCCAAAGCAAACGCCGCCTGCGCCGTTTGCGCGGCATAGGTTTTTTCCGCGCGGGCAATGCGCACCTGAAACTGCGTCGCCATCGCATGATGATTAAAAATATGGATCTCAGGTTCACTCATGGCGGATATCCATTTTCGGTGGCGACCATAATTGCATAAACACGTTTGGCCGGATCTCAAAAAACTCCGGGCGGAAATCTTTCAATCGTTCGGCCAACTTGCCGGAAACTTCGGTTGTCGTGATGAAGAAATCCGCGTCGCCGGTCTCCTGATCGGGCTGCCAGAATCCGACGGTCGAAAATTTCCGCAGATACCAGGGCAATGGCCATGGATCGGCGGCGACCACGGCGATGCGCGGATTGGGAGTTTTATTTTGTCGTGCCAGTTCTTTCAGTCGCACCGGCAGCCTCAGCAAATCTTCCGAGGTATGGGCGTAGGCGTAGGGATTTTTTTTTTCCGCCCAATGCAGGAATACCCGCTGCCATGTGTCGTGGGTGATAAGCAGGCCCAGCCCGGCGCAAAAAATGATAATCAAGGCCCGAATGGCTGGTTTTACGGTGGTCAGCCAGCTCCATTCGATGGCGAACCCGGCCAGCAATGAAATGGGCAGCCAGAAGTTCAAAGCCAGCCACGGCGTTTTGTAGGGAATCGCGCTGTAAATCACCAGGATCAGCAGCGCGTAAAAGGCGATGACCGATTTTGCCGCGGCCGCCGGATTGCGGGTAGCCCGGACGCAACCCAGTGCGGCCAGGGAGAGAATCGCCACCCCGGACCAGCCGCCGGCCAGCAGGACAAGATAATACCAAACCGGTTTTTCGTGACCTTCGCCGCCGGCGCGCGCGGTGAAATTGGAAATTGCGCGGAACCAATCGGCCGGCTCCGGCCAATTTTGTCCGGCCCAAGTGAACAGCAGAATTGCCGTGATGAGAAAACCGAGTCCGCCGGCCAGCCAGATTTTAAACGTCGGAACTTTTCCGGCCCGGCGCAGGCGCCAGCTGATGGCGATGGCCAGTCCGATGGCCACAAAATGGAGTGCGGCGGTCTCCTTGCAGGCAAGCATCAGCGCCGCGCAGCCTCCGGAGAACGCGGCAATCATGGCCGATTTTTTTTGGAGCGCGCGCCAGCCGGACAAAATCAAACCGAAGGTCGCGGCAACGAACATGGTTTCATGGATAAAATAGCGATGGTAATAAACGGGCAGGGGGGCAAAGGCGAACAGCAGCGCGGCGACCAGGCTGGGGATGAAGCCGAAGATTTCTATCGCGGCGCCGAAAAGTAAAACCGTGGCGCTACCGACGAGGACGGGAACCAGCCGGAGCCGGCGTTCAGTGAGGTCGGAGAATTCCTTCGCGCCTTCGACTCGTACGATCGGCAGCGTCAGTTCCATCAGCGCCGGACCGTGGCGATCCTTTGGGTCGTAGTGATATTTTTCACCGGCCAGCAATTCGCCGGCCAGGTAGGCGTTGATGGACTCGTCCGTGTGCATCGGCCGTTCGCCGAGTTGCGGCAAACGCACGGCCAGCGCGAGCAAGGCGATGAAGACGAAGGCAGACTGACGAATGATGAATGATGAATGAGAAAGGGGCTTGCCGGTCACCTGTCTTGCTTTTGTTTCTGCATTCTGCATTCAGCCTGCTTCATTGGTTCACGCGGCGGACTTGCCAAAGACTTCAACCTCAATGTAGTGGTTTAGCTTGCTGGTCGTGTTGCCGTTGCTAAAGAGCCGGATGTACCGGCCCTGGACGCCTTTCGCATCCATAAGCTTGCCTTGGTAGGTTTCGAGGTAGGCCCGGTCTTTGCCGCTGCCATTCGTGTCGTCGAAAATCGTGGTGACCCCCTTTTCAAACTTCGGGTCATTGGAAACCTGGACGACAACATCGAAATAAACGCGGGCCTGGGCGTGATAATGCCAGACCATAACGGCATAAATATTGGCGTTCCTCTCCAGGTCAATCTGCACCCATTGCCGGCCCGGTCCGAGTTCAACCCACGAACCTTCGTCACCGCCCTTGTCGCCGTCGGTGATCAGGTCGAGGGTGCCGATGACCGGTTCGCTATCGCTGGCGGTGACTTTTTTGCCCTTCGCCAGGTTGATGGTGCCGGCGGGAACGAGAAAATCCGGGCGCTTGCCTTTCCGCGGAGTTTCCAGGTTCGGCACATTTTCAATGGGCACCGGCGTGCCGACGAAGAGCGGCTTAGGCAGCTCAGTTTTGAGAGGCACCGGGTCGTCCGCGAACGTGGTTATGGCGATGAGCAATCCGGCTATTACGGAAATATTCAAAAAAGATTTATTCATGGGAAAGTGGCTTCAAGCCTGGGTTTCTTGCGTAGTGATGAAAATGGTTTTTTGGGCGGCGATGGCTGCGTTCGCCTTGTGGATCACGTATTCGCTGGCGAACGCCTCGTCCGCCGGGCAGTTCAACTTCGCCGAGCCGCGGATGGCATTGAAAAAATTCTCCAGATGCGGCTGGTGCAGCGCCTTGTTGAACGACACGGACATTTCATATTCCGCCAGCTGGGCGGTTTCCCGGACGTCAACCTTCGTGGCCTCCGGCGTCGGCGTAGGGCCGCCGGTTTTGGCGCGGAGATAATTTTTCTGAACCAGGTCGTCCCATGACGGCGCCCGGGCTTCGCAGTAGATCGCTGATAGCGCGGGATTTTCCGACATCCGGATCGAGCCTTCGTCGCCCATGAAATATTCGAAGTAACCGCCGCCGGCGCTGGTCGTGGTCTGCACCTGATAAAACGCGCGCGCCACGCCGTCCGGCAGCGGGTATTCGTAAATCACCATCGCGTTGTCGTACCACTCGTGGTTTTGGTAGTAGTCAATGCCGCCGCTGGCGAGCACCGCGCGAGGCGTCGTGCCGAACCACCAGTTGAAGATATCAATCTGATGCGCGCCGAGGTCGGAGAGCGGGCCGCCGCCGAGATTTTTGAACCAGCGCCAGTTACGGAACTGGTGCATGTCCGTGTAGCCGTATTGGGCGAGCTGCGCCGGCGGCATGGCGGACTTCTTAGGCCAGCCGAAATCCTCGGTCACGGCGCGGTTCCACTGGGCCTGGGCGGCGGTGAGGCGGCCGCAAAGCTTCGCCTCGCGGATAAGCCGGTTGAGGGCGAAGACGTAACGCGGGTTGCTCCGGCGTTGATGGCCGATCTGCAGCAGCCGGCCCGTTTCCCGCATTGTCTGCACCATCGAACGCGCGTCTTCGATGGTATTGCTCATCATCTTTTCGCAATAGACGTGCAGCCCGGCCTTCAAGCAGGCGTTGGTGACGGGCGCGTGCCAGAAATCCGGACAGGCCACGATGACCGCCTGCAAATCTTTTTCGCCGGCCAGCAACGCCTCATAATTTTCGTAGGCGCGGACTTCGACGCCCAGCTTTTTCAGGTAACGTTCCCCGTAGGTGCGCGCGTATTCCCAGATATCGCAGATCGCCACCAGACGGATGCCATCGATCTTCAGCAGTGATTCCAACAGCACCCGGCCCTGCGCGCCGAAGCCGACGAGCGCGACATTGATCCTGCCGTTGGCGGTCGCAGGCTGGCCAAAGACTTTTGCTCCGGTGGCCAGCATCAAGCCCGCGCCAGCCGCGGCGGTCGTGCCGAGGAACTCCCGGCGGCTGACGGGTTGATTCACCATTTTTTGAGCAGGGCAAAACGGTTGTATCGGGCCAGTAACAGGGCGAACGTAACCAGCGCGACGTGGATGCCGAGCCAGGCGATGCCGTCGTCCTGCTTGATCAAAATCAGGCCAGCCGTCAGCGCGATGTAAATCAAACCCTGTGCGAGCAGCGAGAACCGCGTACCGAGGCCGATCAGCAGCATCACGCCGGTAAGAATGAGCGCCGGTCCAAGCAGATGATCGAAGGTCGACAGCGCGAATTTGGGCAGCAACGGCTCGTTCGCAAACTTGTCCTTGAGCGCGGCGGGGATACCGGCGTTGTTGGTGAGCGAATAATATTTCAGTTTCACGTCAATCAGCGCGCCGCTGGGATCTTCCATGCCGGTCACCGGGTCGATCAACGGCTTCTGGACGGTCTGGAAGGCGCTGAATTTTTCGATGCCAGTCAGAATGGCGCGCACGGCCAGCCAGCCGCGCAATACGAGGAAGGCGAGCGTTTTCCCGCCGTCATCGTGGCCGGGCCGGAACGGATTGTTCGAGGCGGTCATGGCAGCCAGATTAAATCGTGAGCGGTTGAATTCAAGCCTGCATAATATTGCGGTTTGATCGGCACCTAATTTTTTCAAACCGGAATGGGAATCGGTTTCAACAATTTTCTGCGCCGCGCTTGACCTGTCCCCGCAACTTGGCAAGATGCCCACACACAAATCCACCACGTTATGCCACGTCCCGTCACCCTTTTCACCGGCCAATGGGCCGATCTTTCCCTCGCGGAACTCGCCCCCAAGATCAAAGCCATGGGCTACGACGGCGTGGAACTCGCCTGCTGGGGCGACCACTTTGAGGTGGATCGCGCGCTCGCCGAACCCGGCTATTGCAAAAAGAAGTGGGCGCTGCTTAAGCAGCATGGCTTGAGCTGCTACGCCATTTCCACGCACCTCGTCGGGCAGGCGGTGTGCGATTTGATCGATGAGCGGCACCGGGCCATTCTGCCCGCCGATGTCTGGGGCGACGGCCAACCCGAAGGCGTCCGCCAGCGCGCCGCCGAAAAAATGAAGGCCACCGCGAAGGCGGCCCGAAAGTTCTTCGATGCGCAAACCCCAAAATCCAGTGGTGGCCGTTCGCAAGGACCCGTGGTCAATGGCTTCACCGGCTCCTCCATCTGGCACGCGCTGTATGCGTTCCCGCCGACGAGCCAGGAGTTCTTAAACCGCGGTTACGCCGACTTCGCGAAACGCTGGCTGCCGATTCTCGACGTGTTCGAAAAAGAGAACGTCAATTTTGCGCTTGAAGTGCATCCCACGGAAATCGCCTTTGATATCGCCTCGGCCAGGCGCGCGCTCGCCGCCGTGAAAAATCATCCGCGCTTCGGGTTCAATTACGACCCCTCGCACCTCGGCTACCAGGGCGTGGACTATGTGAAATTCATCCGTGAATTTCCTGATCGCATCTTCCACGTGCATATGAAGGATGTCTGGTGGGGCCACGGCGACGGCACCGTTGGCGTGTTTGGCGGGCATACGGATTTCACCGATGCGCGCCGATTCTGGGATTTCCGATCAATCGGCCATGGCGACATCCGCTTCGAGGACATCATCGTCGCGCTGAACGACACCGGCTATCGCGGGCCGCTCTCGGTGGAATGGGAGGATGGCCGGATGGATCGCCTCCACGGCGCGACGGAAAGCTGCGCCTTCGTTCGCAAGCTGGATTTCACCCCGAACGCCGCCGCCTTTGACGCGGCATTTGCCCGGAAAAAATAAGACTGGAATCGGGGCTGGCCCGGATATTTGAATCCGGCGCCGAGGCGCGGTACGCAGCCGTGAAACCCTCGCGAGCAAGCTTGCCCAGGGGACTATTTCCACCCGTCGACCCGGTCGCGGTTCTTTCGGCCGTAGAAAATTTCTTAAAGTTCTGCTCGACAATTTCCGCCGGCAGTTTCAAATAACTCGCGGCATGGCCAAAAAACCCAAACGCATCGGCATCCTCACCGCCGGCGGCGACAGCCCCGGCCTCAACGCCGCCATTCGCGGCGTCGGCAAGACAGCCCTCGGCTATGGCATGGAGATAATCGGCATACGCGACGGCTTTCGCGGCCTCGTGGAAAACCGGCGGCTCAAGCTCGACAAATCCACCCTCGCCGGCATCCTCACCGTCGGCGGCACCATCCTCGGCACCAGCCGCGACAAGCCGCACCGCATGGTCATTGACGGCCGCACGCGCGACATGACCAAGGTGATCATCGACCACTATCACGAATGGGGTTTAGATTGCCTCGTCTGCCTCGGCGGCGGCGGCACGCAGAAAAACGCCCTGCGTCTGCATGAGGCCGGCCTAAATGTGATCACCCTGCCCAAGACGATTGACAATGACGTGGCGATGACGGACGCCACGTTCGGTTTCGCCACCGCGCTGGACATCGCGACGGAGACGATTGACCGCCTGCACAGCACGGCCCATAGCCATCATCGCATCATTGTCGCCGAAATCATGGGCCACCGCTCCGGCTGGCTCGCCCTGGGCGCGGGCATCGCGGGCGGGGCAGACGTGATTCTGATTCCTGAAATTCCCTATGATGTGGAGAAGATCGCGGAGGCCATCAAACGGCGCAGCCGGAACGGAACCAATTTCAGCATCGTCGCCGTGGCCGAGGGCGCGATGAGCCGCGACGACGCGCGCGCGCTCCTTGCCGCCGAAAAGAAACTTGAGCGCGCCAAGACGCTGCACGACAAAAAAGAGGCCAAGGTGGAACTGGCCACCCTGGAGGTTCGGCACGCCGGCAACACCATGCGGCTGGCAAAACATCTAGAGGAACTCACCCAGCTCGAATCCCGCGTGACCATTCTCGGCTACGTGCAACGCGGCGGCACGCCCAGCGCGGCGGATCGGGTATTGGCCACACGCCTCGGCAGTGCCGCCGCCGATCTTATCAACGAGGGGCATTACGGCGTGATGGTCGCGGCCCGGGGTGATGGCACGGAAGCGGTGCCGCTGGAAAGGGTCGCCGGCAAACGCAAATGCGTCCCGCCCGACCATTCGTGGGTGCAGGCAGCGCGCCGGGTCGGCACGTGCCTGGGTGATTGAGGGGGTCAACCCCGCCCTGACCCAGCGAACGACGGCCTGGTTTTATTTTTGGAAGTAATCCGTTTTTTCGTAACCAATTCGTTTTTGCCCCGTCATCTCATTCATGAATTTTCACATCCAAGGCTTTGGCGCGTGCATGGTCGGTGGATTTCCTCATCGTAAGGAGGATTCGTTTTTTCATCACGCGATCCAGCGGCTGCAAAAAGAATCCGCCCATCACATCGTCCCGTCGCTGTTCACCATGGACGCCTTTCCCGTCACCCGCGTGCCCAAACATCTGCCGGCCCGCTGCCTGGCGGCCAAGCCGGACATCGTGGTGCTGCAATTCGGTTCGAGCGATCTGATTGTACCCACCCGGCGCCGTCTGCATCATGGCAGCACCCGGCCGGTTCACCGTGAAGTGATCATCCAGTCGCCAAGCTTGGTGGACCGGTGGCGTTGGGCGTTTCGCAGTCTCGTCGGCGATGGGTTAAGGCTGGCGCCGGTCACGGCGCCGGAAATCTACCTGGAAACGATGACGCAGATTGCCCGGACGTTGCTGGAACATCAGGTGATTCCCGTGGTTATGTCGCCGTTCGTATTTGGCGGGGGGCGCTCCGACCGGATTGCGCGGGATTGCGCGAATCGGCTGAGGGAATCATTATCCGGCTTGCCGGGGGCGGTCTATGTGGATGCATTTGGTGCGCTTGACCGTCACCCGCGCCGCCGGATGCTGCTGGTGGATGGGTTGCATCTGTCGCTTGAAGGCCAGCGGGTCCTGGCGGAGGCTCTTTATCCCTGCCTGAAAAACCTCGTGGACAAGCATCCCGGCGGCCCGCAATGAAATGATTTTTCCGCGTTGGGAATGAAGTCGCACACGACATCCCATCCCCCGCTCAAGCCTGGCTAGCGGTTGGCCTGAAGGGGGAACCGTCGTCCGCTCACTTCTTGGCGGCGGGCCTGACGGCCTTGATCGAAACGGCGAGGCGGGATTTTTTGCGGTTGGCGGTGGGGCGGGTGATGGCGCCCAATTTGACGGCCTTGTCGAACGCGGAGTGAACGCCGGGCAGCAGCTTGATGGCTTCCTCCGTTTTGCCGGCCACCACGGTGGCGCGAAATTCCTTCTCCACCCGGCGCAGCTTGGATTTGACGCGGCTATTCTGGAGGTTTTTGCGCTGGCTGTTACGCATCCGGCGTTCGGCTGACTTCGTATTCGGCATAATGTATAATCTATGGTCTAAGTTTGCTAAAGAGCCAGAAAGGTTAAAGATACGCGTCGAAATGTCAACGGCGAAAAAGAATTCCAATCAACCGTCTTCATCCCGCTTTACATTTGGGCAGCGGGGTGGTTGTTTGTACGAAATTTATCCGGTGGCCGACCGGGTGAACGGCTCATGAATCAACCACTCCACATCCTGCATCTGGAAGACAATCCGGCTGATCACCAGCTGGTGCGCGATCAGTTGGCGCATGCGGGGATCCCGGCGGAGGTTTCGCTCGCCACCCGGCGTGACGAGTTTATCGCCCTGGTGGATAAGGAAAAGTGGGACATGATCCTCGCCGATTACCGGCTGCCGGATTTCACCGGGTTGGATGCGCTCAAGCTGGTTCGTGAAAAAAATGCCACGGTGCCCTTCATCCTGCTGTCCGGCACCATCGGCGAGCTGGCCGCCATCGAAAGTCTCAAGGCGGGTGCCACCGACTATGTACTGAAACAAAAACAAAATCGCGAGCGGTTGCCGTCGTCCATCCGCCGGGCCGTGGCCGAGGCGGCCGAACGCACGGGGCGCGAACTGGCCGAGGCGGACCTCCGCCAGAGTGAAAAGCAATACCGCCTGTTGTTTCATGGCAACCCGCATCCGATGTGGGTGTTTGACCTGGAAACGCTGGCCATTCTCGAAGTCAACGAGGCCGCCGTGACCCGTTACGGCTTTAGCCAGAAAGAATTTCTGTCGATGACGCTGGCCGACCTCCGGGTGCCGGACCGCCAGCGGCACGATAATAATTCGGTCTGGGATGCCGGGAGCCAGGGGATCGTGTGGCGGCACCGGCGAAAAAACGGCGGGGTGATGGACATGGAAGTAATCTGGACTCCGCTGGCATTCCGCGGCCGGCTGGGGGCGCTGACGATGGCCACCGATGTGACGGACCGACGCCGGAACGCCCAGCACAACGCCGTGTTCGGTAAATTGAGCCACCAATTGAGCGCCGTCACCATGGCCCCGACGGCCGCCATGTTCATCTGCGAGGCGGCGGATGAGCTGTTCCACTGGGATGATTTTTCGCTCGACCTGTATGATGCGGGAAAGGATGAGGTGGTTTCGCTGCGGACCATCACCACCGTCGAGGGCCAGCGCGTGGAGATTTCCGCCTCGCCGCAGCCCAAGACGGCCAATGCGCTGGTCCAGCGCGTTATCGCGCGCGGCGCGGAATTGATCGCCGGCCACGAAACCGGTGATAAAGAGGGCACCACGATGATTGCCCCCATCCGCAAGGGAGAGATTGTGATCGGCGTGCTATTTGTCCAAAGCCGGGCTTCGAGCAGCTATACTGAGGCCGATCTGCACACCCTCCAGACCCTCGCCGACCAGTGCAGCGGCGCACTGGAACGGGTCCGCGCCGAGGATGCGCTGCGCCATAGCCAGCGCCGGTTCCGGGAATTATTTGAGAACTCGCCGGACGCCATCTTCGTGGAGGATTTGCAGGGGAAAGTCCTAGATGCAAACCGCGCCGCCTGCCAGCTGCACGGCGTGGAACGTGAATGGCTGATCGGCAAGAACGCCGTCGAGGATCTGGTGCCGTCGGAGCGCCGCGAAGCCGCGCGGGCGGAGTTTCGCCAGCTGGCCACCGGCTTAAGTTCTTCAATCGAAAGCGAGGCCCGCCGGCTGGATGGCCGCGGCGTGCCGGTGGAAATCCGGGCGGTGCGCGTGGAATTCGAAGGCCAGCCGGCCCTCTTGTTTCACGTCCGCGACATCACGGAACGGCTGGCCGTGGAAACCGCCCGGCGCAGTTCCGAAACCTTGTTCCGTTCCGTCTGGGAAAACTCCGTGGACGGCATGCGGCTCACGGATGAGGGCGGCAATATCGTGGCCGTGAACGAGGCCTTTTGCCAGCTGGTCGGGCTGCCCGGCCGGCAGCTCGAAGGCAAGCCCTTTACCGTCATCTACGACGCCCATTCCGACTGGGAGAAAATGCTCGAGTCCCACCGGGAAAATTTTCTGGCCGGCAGCCTGCCCGGCAAACGCGCGAAGGATTACCTGCTCCACGACGGCCGGTCGGTGTCGTTTGAAATCACCGATTATTATGTGGAACTGGGCGGCCGGCCCCGCCTGTTGCTGAGCCTTTTCCGCAATGTCACCGAGCAGAAAAAGCTGGAGGAACAATTGCGCCAGTCCCAGAAGATGGAGGCCATCGGCCAGCTCGCCGGCGGCATCGCCCACGACTTCAACAATATTCTCACCGTGGTGCTCGGCCACGCCACCCTGCTGACGATGCAGAACCTGGAATCCAAGGCGATGGTTTCCGCCCAGCAGATCAAGCAGGCATCCGAGCGCGCCGCCGGCCTCACGCGGCAATTGCTTGCGTTCGGGCGCAAGTCGGTCGCCCGGCCGCGGCCGATCGACCTGAACCAACTGGTGAGCGGCATGTCGGAAATGCTGGGCCGACTGCTGGGCGAGGATGTTTCCCTCCAGATCAATTTCAGCGGCGAACCCGCCGTCACCGAGGCGGATCCCGGCATGATCGAACAGATCTTGTTGAATCTGTCCGTCAATTCCCGCGATGCCATGCCGCGCGGCGGTCAGCTCACCATCCGCGTGAGCCGGCGGGAAATTGACGCGGCTTATGCCGCCCAGGTACTGGACTCGCGACCCGGCAGCTTTGTCTGCCTGAGCCACACCGACACCGGCTGCGGAATCCCGCCGGAAAATCTGGCGCGCATTTTTGAGCCGTTCTTCACCACCAAAGAGCTGGGCAAAGGCACCGGCCTTGGGCTGGCCACCGTGTTCGGCATCGTCAAGCAGCATCAGGGCTGGGTCCAGGTCGAGAGCGCGCTCGGTCAGGGCACCACGTTCAATGTTTTGCTGCCCGCGACGAATGAACCCGTCCCCACGCCGGAAAATGCCGAGACGCAGTTCCGCCAGCGCGGCGGCAGCGAAACCATCCTCGTGGTCGAGGACGAGCGCGACCTCCGGGATTTTGTCGCCCGCGAACTGCGCCGCCACGGATACCGGATCTTTGAGGCGGTGGATGGCCCCAGCGCGCTCCAGATTTGGGCGCAATACAAAAATGAGATCAAGCTGGTGTTCACCGACGTCATCATGACCGGCGGCCTGAACGGCCGCGAGGTCGCCGAGCGCATCTGGGCCGATGACCCGAAGATGCGGGTGATTTTCTCCAGCGGCTATGGCGCCGAGACGCTGGGCAAGGATTTCAAGCTCGACCCGGGCATTCAATATCTCCAGAAACCCTACCTGCCGCAGGCGCTCGCCAAGGCCGTCCGCAATTGCCTGGATGCAAAGCAGGCTTGAGCCGGGCCGCTTCCCGCATAAACTTTGCCCATGATTATTGCGCCCTCGCTGCTTGCCGCCGATTTCACCCGACTGGGCCGAGAGGCCGAGCGCGCCGAGCGCGCCGGGGCCGACTGGCTCCATCTCGACATCATGGACGGCCAGTTTGTGCCCAATATTTCCTTCGGGCCGGCCGTGGTTGCCGCCGTTCGTCCCCACGCCCCTAAGCTATTCTTTGACACCCACCTCATGTGCGGCAAGCCTGAGATTCTGCTCGAACCGTTCGCCCGAGCCGGGGCCGACCAGATCATCATTCATGTGGAACTTGGCGAATCCGTTCTGCCGCTGATCTGGAAAATTAAAAATCTCGGCAAAAAAGTCGGCCTTGCCGTCAATCCGCCCACTCCGATCGCGCTCGTCCAGCCGTTCCTCGAAAAAATTGACCTGCTGCTGGTGATGACCGTCAATCCCGGCTTCGGCGGGCAGGAGTTTATTCATGAGTGCCTGCCGAAAATTCAGCAGGCCGCCGCCTGGCGCCGGGAGAAAAATCTGAATTACCGGCTTGAAGTGGATGGCGGTATCAACCTCGCCACCGTCGCTGAATGCGCCCGCGCCGGAGCGGACACGTTTGTGGCGGGAACCGCTTTGTTCCGCCCGCGCAACATGGGTGCCGCCGTCAGAAAAATGCGGAAGATCGCCCACGACAACGATCCCGCTTTCGCGGATTTGAAGGTGTAAAATGGTTTTGATCCGCCCGGACGGGCGCGGGCGGGTCTAAATTCTTTTGAAGCTTGGCGAATCGCTTTGTTTCGATTAGTTTTTTCGAACCATGATCAACAACGGCATCCTCAACCCGCATATTCTCTCCCTGCTCGCGCGCGTGCGCCATACCAATGCGCTCGTCATTTCTGACCGCGGCTTTCCGTTCTGGCCGATGATCGAGACGGTGGACATCTCGGTGGTGGACGACCTGCCGACGGTGCTGCAACTCATCGCCGCCGTGCGGGCGAACCACAACTTCACCCAGGCTTATCAGGCCGAAGAATTTTTGAAAAGCAACTCCTCGGCGGTTCGTCAGAAGTTTGCCGCCGCGCTCAAAGGCGTGCCCACCGTGTATGAGCCGCACGTCGAATTCAAAAAGCGCGTGCCGCTGGCCATTGGTTTGATCCGTACGGGCGACACAACCCAATACGCAAACACCATCTTGATTTCGGGCTGATCAAGTCTGCGGGGAGCGCGGTGAATTTAATTCCGACGCCCTAGCTTCGAGGTCATTTTTTCCGATGAGACGGTTCTGCGTTTCGGCGCGGGGAGATGAGCGATCTGGTGGTTTACGAATCAGCTTGCCTCAAACACGAAGTCTTGCAAAATAGGCCCTCGATAGAATGGCTGATGGCGGTTGGTAATAGCGGCTTTTTGTGATTTTTTGGCGATTCAGCACACATTGACTGGGCTGGTTTGAATCCCGGCCAGCGGCAACCCCGGCAATCGGCCGCAATGCAAATGGTTAAAGGTGGGTGAGTTTTTGCTGATAATTTTTGGAGAGATGGCCGAGTGGCTGAAGGCGCTGGTTTGCTAATCGAAAGCAACAATTCTCGCCAATCATCGCCACGTTTGTTTTCAATGCGATTCCTTCGGTTTAGTCTTCGTCAATCATCGCCAATAAGCGCCGATAAACCCCTAAAAAAGACCAAAGGTATCGCATGGGGTATCACATGCTTGTGTTACGGTTAATCTATACAGTGACGTGACTTCACTTTTTCGGGCCACCTGATGTGTTAGTCTGAGACGCAAGAAAGGACCAGACGCATGAAAGGCAAACGATACACGACGGAAGACAAGATTCGCATCCTGCGGGAG
>CAIQEI010000126.1 GCA_903870815.1 uncultured Verrucomicrobia subdivision 3 bacterium | reverse complement strand
AGCCCCGTTGACTTATCAATGGCAGACCAACAATGTCAACGTGGGCAACGGCGGCATCGTCTCGGGCGCGACGACCAGCACCCTGACCCTGACCAGCGTCACCCCGAACTGGGCACTGAACTATCGGGTAATCGTCGCCAACGCGGCCGGCTCCGTGACCAGCAGTCCGGCCGCCACCCTGACCGTGATTGTGCCGCCGGCCATCACTACCCAGCCTTCGTCCCAGACGGTTAATCAAGGCGCCAATGCCTCCTTTAGCGTCGTGGTCACGGGCTCAGCACCTTTGACGTATCAATGGCAGACCAACAATGTCAACGTGGGCAACGGCGGCATCGTCTCGGGCGCGACAAGCAGCACCCTGACCCTGACCGGGGTCACCCCGAGCTGGGCGTTAAACTACCGGGTAATCATCGCCAATGCGGCCGGGTCAGTGACCAGCAGTCCGGCGGCGACGCTGACAGTAATCGTGCCGCCAGCCATCACGACCCAACCTTCGTCCCAGATGGTTAATCAAGGCGCCAATGCCTCCTTTAGCGTCGTGGCCACGGGCTCAGCACCTTTGACGTATCAATGGCAGACCAACGGGGTTAACGTGGGCAACGGTGGCGTCGTTTCGGGCGCAACAACCAGTACCCTCACCTTGACAGGTGTGACCCCTAGTTGGGCGCTTAATTATCAGGTGATTGTCGCCAACGCGGCCGGTTCTGTCACTAGCAGCCCGGCAGCAACTTTGACAGTGAACGTCCCTCCGACCATCACAACCCAGCCCACCGCTCAATCGGCTTATCTCGGACAGAATGCCTCTTTCAGCGTGGTCGCCACGGGCACGGCCCCTTTAACGTATCAATGGAAAGCCAACAGCGGCACCGGCTATACGAATCTAGCCAATGGCGGTCCGATTTCGGGTGCCACCAGCAGCACCTTGACCATTACCGGGGTAACGACAAATTGGGCATTGACCTATGAGGTGGTGGTGGCCAACGGCATCGGCTCCGTCACCAGCAGCCCAGCCACGCTGACGATTTCATCGGTGAACAGCACCTTGGTGGATGTTCAGTTTGATGGCTCATATAATTTTTCCACTTCCGCCAATGCCACCGGTCCGGTTCAAAGCGGGGCGGCGGTCTTGGGAGCTCCCGGTGATCAATGGACGGTCGAATCGGTTTCGTATTATGTCTCCTCCGGCACCCCGATTAGCGCCGCGCCCCTAAACACGACCGCCGGCGCCGCCAGCGGCCTGACGCTGACCGTCACGCAGCCCGGCAATCCGATCTACACCGGCACCTACCCCGGTTCCAGCAACGGTGCCGTGGATACGGGCACCTCCAACCTGATGTCCAGCGTGCTGGAAACGTTCAATTACTACACCTATCCGGGTTATATGGATTTTTCGATCGGCGGCCTGTCGGCCTATACGAATTACGCCTTTAACCTGGTGGTTTATGCCGGTGATCCGGTCATTCAGACTGAAACCATCACCGTGACGGGCGGGGCAACCGGCGGCAACACCGGCAGCGCCCTAACCACGACTTCCCTCTCCCGGCAGATTTCCGCCGGAGCCGGCGTGGCCTACAATGTCTATGCGGGAACGCTTACCGGCGGCAATCTGACGTTTCATCTCGCCGGCGGTGTTCAAAATGGCCGACTGGGCATAAATGGCTTCCAGTTGCTATTGGCGCCCACCCTGCCGCCCATCATCACGGCCAATCCCGTTGCGCAATCGGCCTATCCGGGCCAAAACGTGACGCTTACTGCGTCGGCCGCGGGAGCGACCAGTTACCAATGGCAGGCCGGACCGGTGGGCGGGCCTTACACGAATCTGGTGAATGGCGGCCAGATTTCCGGCGCGACCACAAGCACCCTGACGATTGCCAATGTGTCGAGCAACTGGGCGCTGGCGTATCAATTGGTTGCGTATAACAGTGTCGGCTTCGCCGCCAGCACAGCAGCCACGTTGACCGTGCTGCCTCCATTGTATTCTTGGGGCAGCCCGGTGGCCTTCAACGGGCAGACCGCCGGCCAGATCCTGACCAATCCTCCCGGAACGGTGGTGGGTGCAGTGGCCTTTGGCAATGCGGGCCCGGCCATCGTTTATCCCGGCGGCAATTACGCACCGGTGGTGTTTGACATGTTTGCCGACCCAACCGTGGCGAGCGTGACCAGTCCGAGTGGAATTTTCTACGGCACCGGAGCCTATCCCGCCGGAACGGGCAATAGCACCGGCGACAGCAATCTCAATGGCGTACTCAATAATTTCGCCTACAACGGCAGTCCACTGACGATTAAGTTAATTAACCTGGTACCGGGCCAGACCTACTCTGTGCAATTGTTCGCGGTGGATGACCGGAGCGGAGCCAATAACGAACTGGTCAACTTCCAGAATGCGAGCAGCACGTTCGCCGAGAACACCAACACCTATGTACTGGCCAGCTTCACCGTGCCGGCGAGCACCAACACGGTGACGCTGCAGGAGAATCTTCCGAACGGCATCGGCACCATCAATGCCCTGGTGGTGCGGGCGGTATCGTTCACTCCGGCCATCAACTTCACCCTCCAACCGACGAGCGTAAGTCCGGATTTGGGCGACACAGTGACCTTCAGCGCCATGGCCACGGGACCGGCCCCGCTGGTGCCGCACTGGCAATCGGGACCAGCCGGCGGACCGTTCACCAACTTGGCGGACACCGGCCACATCACCGGCAGCGGAACCTATAATTTGACGATCAACAATGTCACAACAGCGGACGCGGCGCTCCAGTATGTGCTGAATCTGACCAGCGGGACGAACTCGGTCAACAGCCAGGCAGCCAGCATCAGTGTGTTTGGGATCAGCGGCACCACCGTGTATGTCGCCCCGGGTGGCGATGTCAATGGAAACATATACAATACCTATCTCAGCGGTGGCGGAACCGTGCTGTTGGGTGCCGGCACCTACTATGGCACCATCAACATGTTTCCCAATGTCTGCCTCAAGGGCGCGGGCGCGGGAGTGACCACCATCATCGGCACACTGACCCAGGGACAATATGGCTACACCATGAGCATGGAAAACCTGACGGTTGAAGGCGGCATCTCGGCGAGTTCCTACTCGCAAGGGGGCTATCCGGGCGCAGGCATTTTCTTCGGTGCCTACGCTCCATATAACAGCGGCATATTGAGCTGGAAAAACGTCGAGGTGAAAGGCGAGAACATCGCCATGCAGATCATCAACGCCTCCACGGTTACGCTCACCGGCTGCAACTTCCATGACAACGGCCTCGGGTTCTCCCACAGTATCTATTTTACCGGCGACTATGGGGTGAGCATGAACAACTGCATCTCCTCCTGGACCTATACGGGCGATGGCGCCCACCTGGACTTCTCAAGCAATATCGGGGTCCCGAACACGTTCACCCAATGCGAATTTAACGGTGCGACGGGCATTGGCATCCTGAACCAGAATTACAACGGCTCCGGCAACGACATCCACATCAATGGCTGCAAGTTCCAGTTTAACGGACAGTCTGGCGGTGACGGTTCGGGTGTGGACACCGATCTTGCCGGATACATTGCGTCCTCGCGTCTGGAGTATAACCATGGCTACGGAGCCATGATCCGCGACAGCGTGGGGTTGTTCTACGATGTCTTCAACGGCAATTCATCCGACCTATATTATTCGCATGGCCCGGTTGCCTATATTGTTACGGGAAGTTCGCCCTATAGCTATAATGCCGCCCAGGCTGACGGAATCTGCGGTCCGAACAACACCGGTGATTGGGTGACGGGCATTGGCGGTGAGACTGAAGGGGTCGTAACCTTCACCAGCGGCACCCATCCGGTGAATGGCAGCATCACCTGGTCGACTGTCAGTGCGCCAACAACGGGCACCTATTTCCTGGCCGTCACCTACGCCAACGGCGCGACCAACACCCTGGCCATGCCGATGACCGTGAACGGAGCCTATGCAGGCACGATGCTATTCCCACCCACCGGCGGTGGGACCACCTACAAAGTCACCGGCCTGTATGCCAGCCTGACCAGCTCCAACAATAGCGTGACGCTGAATGTGATCAGCCCCGGACTGGGCAGTCCGACCCTGGCCAACCTGTCCATTTACACCACCAGCGCTCAGACTCCGACGATTCCGGCCGCCCCGGCCGCGCCGACGGGCTTGACCTGGTACGCCAACACCAATGCGCCGCGGCTAGACATGACCACATGGATCACCTTGAACTGGAACGCGGTTGCCGGCGCAACCTACTACAACATCTACCGCAACGGTCTGCCGATTGCGCGGAATGTGACCACACCCACCTATACAGACAAACATATCCTGGGCTGTAATGCGGGCGAATCCTATGCAGTGACGGCGGTGAATGCCGGTGGTGAAGGCGGCTACGCCAGCGTCAGCGCGGTTTCCCTCGCGGCCTATCCGCTCTCGCTGACCGCCACGGCCAGCACGAACTCGGTAATAGTGGTGTGTTCGGCGTCACCGGGAGCCACTTCGTACAACGTGTATCGCGCCACCACCAGCGGTGGGCCCTACACGCTGATCGGAACCTCCACCAACAACGCCAACACCGACAGCGGTGTGGTGGATGGCACAACCTATTATTACGTCATGACGGCGTGGAATGGGACGAGCGAAAGCCTTTATTCGCCGGAAGCCAGCGCCAAGCCGTATGCGCCGTATGCCGGCAGCCCGGTGCTGATCAATGTTGATTTTGGTTCCGGCGCCACGCAGACGGGAGCGGCGGTTTTAGGCTCCGCGGGAAATACATGGAATGCGGTCACCGGCTCAACCGGTACCATCGTCAATTCGGCCGGCAGCACGGTGAGCGGCGTTGGGCTTTCATTAAGCGGCTATGGGCTGTATACCGACACCGGCGGCGCGGCGATGGATACAGCCACGACGCCGTTGATGGAGGACTATGCCTTTGGTTATAGCAGCACTCCCACCGTAACAGTGAGCCTCACCGGGATGGCAGCCTACGCAGGTGCGAATCTGACGCTGGTCATCTACGCGGCGGGGGACAACAGCGGCCAGGGGGCCACTCTGAATCTTAGCGGCGCATCGGGCGGGAACACCGGGAGCGCCCTGACCACCTCCGCCACTTCGCGGCAGGTGTCGGCTGGTTCTGGTGTGGCTTACAACACCTTCACAGGAACGGTCGGCGGCGGCGGCACGCTCACGTTTACCGCCAATATCCTCTCGGGCCAGAGTTTCACCGATGTAAACGGCTTCCAGCTCTATTTGACTGCGCCTTGAGCCGGTTAAAACAGGATTGTTGATCAATTAAAACAAACATCCGCCCGGCGATGAAAGTCGCCGGGCGGTTTTATTTATTTGGGCTGGTACTTTATCATTGTCAGCGCTATCGTTAATGAGACGAAGGCTGCAAGTTAAAAAACCTCCGTGCGTACGAAAACACATTCGCGGCTTTAAATCCAAAAGCGGTTTTAGCACCGGCCTAATTAATTGTGATCACCCACGAACTGAGGAAGCCGCCGCAGCATGTCCGCCGTGACCGGCGACAGCGGCGACCGGGTATAAACCGGCTCGCGCAGCGGCTCGGCGCTTTCGGAACGCAGCGCGCGTTCCAGCCAGCGGAGGTTCAGCGGCTCGGTAATCAAACTCACATCGTTCGCGGCAATCGTCGTCTCCTCCTTCTCGCCGGTGGCATGGCCGACGCCGACAAAAAATCCGGCTAGCAGCAGCGTGACGCGCAAAATCGTGCTGCGCGAATACGTCGGCAACGCACAGGGACGTTGCGGGTCGAGCCTTTGAAATAAATTAGTGAAGAGCGGGAGCGTCCACATCGCGGGATTTCGGGCGGGCGAGTAGGCGTCGAACAAAATCGCGTGCGGCGGTGCTGGCGCACGGGCACCAGTTTTTGAATCCAGCCAGGCCGGGAAATCGCCCAATTGAAATTCCCAGTTCACCGATTGCTTGCCGTCATGAAATTCGATGCGCTGTTCGCGGATAAATTTTTCCAAATAATTTTCGTAGCCGCCGAAGTAGCCCAGTTCGACGGCGTGCCGGAGCGCAAATTTCAGCGGCTCAATGGTGTGATCAAAACTAACGAGGCGAATCTGGCACGCGAGATCGCGCGTGGCGCGCAAAACGGTGAGCGCGTTCGCCGCCGCACCGAGGCCGACATCCCAGATGACAAATTCGCCGGCATGATTTTGCAGCCGCTCGCGCAAACGGAGTTGGTTGACGTAAAGCGTCTCCGCCTCCGCGACCGGCCCGACGACGGGATGAAACGTCTCGCCGTCCGCCAGCGAACGCACGGAGCAGATGCCGTTGTTCAGACGGACAAGCTGGTAGCCGGAGTCGGTATGCACGTTTCAGTTTTGCGGAAGCACGTTGCGGCGAAAAGAAAAACCGGCGAATGCTCGCGCAATCGCCGGTTAAGTCATTTGCATGGCGGCCATCCGCAAGGACTCACAACTGCGCCATGGCCTTGTCCAGCGCGGCGTAAAGCTGGTTCATCGTGGCCTCGGTCTCGTCACCCATGTTGGAGATACGGAACGTGGTGCCCTTGATCTTGCCGTAGCCGCCGTCGATGAGGAAGCCCTGATCCTTGACCAGCTTCTGGAGCTTGGCGACATCCACCGTGCGGCCGCCGGGCCGCGCGCCATTGCTGACGCAGGTGAGCGTGACGGATTCGAAACCCTTCTCCGGATACAAAACAAAGCCGTGCCGGGCCGCCCAGTCGCGCGTCATTTGATTGGTCTTCTGGTGGCGCGCGTACCGGTTTTCCAAACCTTCGGCAAAAAAGTCGTCCAGCTTGGAACTCAGGGCAAAGACGTGACCGATGCTCGGGGTGCTGGGCGTCATACTTTGCTCGGCGTTCTTCTGGAACTCGACGAAGTCGAAATAATAACCGCGGTCCTTCGCCAGCGCGGCCTTGGCCAGCGCGGCGGGCGAAACGGCGAACACGGCGAGGCCGGGCGGCAGCGCAAAAGCCTTCTGCGTGCCGGCGAGCAGCACGTCAATGCCCAGCTCGTCAAACTTGATCGGCAGCGCAGTCAGCGAACTGACGGCGTCCACGATAAACGTGACGTCGGGATATTTTTTCTTGAGCGCGGCGATTTCCGTCAGCGGGCTCATCACCCCGGTGGAGGTCTCGTTGTGGATGAGCGTGAGCGCATCGAATTCGCCGGTGGCGAGTTTCTGGTCAACGGCCTCGGCGCGGATGGGTGAACCCCAATCCACCTGGAGCGCCTCGGCCGGCTTGCCGCATTTTTTGGAAACGTCGAACCACTTGTCCGAGAACGCGCCGCACATGCAATTCAGGACTTTTTTCTGAACCAGGTTGCGCACCGCGCCTTCCATCACGCCCCACGCCGACGACGTGGAAAGATAAACGAGCTGCTTCGTGTAAAGCAGTTGCTGGAGCTGCGGCTGGACTTTCGCGTAGAGGTCTTTGAAACCCTGGCCACGATGGCCGATCATGGGCGAACAGAACGCCTTGAAGGTTTTTTCGCTGACCTCGACGGGACCGGGGATGTGGAGTTTGACGTGTGCCATAAATGTTCGTGAAATTTTTCACAAGGCGGGGTAAAAAGCAAGGCAAGTTTTAGGAAACACCAGAAAGATGGAGTCGCGATATGTTTTACCCTCCGCGCAGGTCGAACGGGCAATTCGATTTAGCTGAACTTTGCTTGGCATCCGCAAATGTTAACGCTACAACTTGTGCACAAATTCCATGAAACGACTGGCATTGGGACCATCCGGCTGCTGGATTTTATTTTCCTTCCAACATGAATAAAATCGGCATTTTCCATCTGAAAAACCTGGTGACCACACTGGTACTTTTGGCGCTAATCAGCGGGTCGCACGCCGGGACGAACACAACCGAGGTGGCGCCAAACCCGGTGAGCGTGCAGGTGTCCGATTGGAACGGATATCAGAAGCAATCGTTTGTCATCAACGGTCATGGCGCGTATGTGGTGGTCCCAAAAATCGCCGCGCCGGGCAAGCCGTGGGTCTGGCGCACCTCTTTTCCGGACTATATGCCGGTCGTAGATCTCGAACTCGTCCGCAATGGCTGGCACATCGGCTATATTGAAATCCTGGACCTGCTGGGCGCGGATACCGCACTGGACTTGATGGATCAGTATTATACACAAGTCCGGACCCAATGGGGGCTGGCTGAAAAAATGACGCTGGAGCCGTGCAGCCGCGGGGGGTTGCCCGCCTACCGCTACGCGGCCCGCCATCCCGAACGGGTGGCCTGCATCTACGGGGATGTGCCCGTCATGGATTTCAAAAGCTGGCCGTACCGGTGGGCGCAAGACAAAGCCGCGCAATGGCCGAAGATTTTGCAGGACTACGGTTTCAGGAATGACGCCGAAGCCATGGCTTACACAGGCAACCCGATCGACCAGCTCGCGGCGATTGCCAAGGCGAAGATTCCCATCCGCCATGTCATCTGCCTGAACGACCAGGTGGTGCCACCGGAACAAAACACGCTGGAAGCCAAGCGACGCTTGCAAGGACTGGGCAGCGATCTGGAAGTGGTATCCGTCAAGGAGAGCAATGAGTTCTGGGGACACCATTTCCCCTACCCCGATGTGTTTGGCTCCGTCCGCTTCATCATGGATCACGCGTACGTGCTGCCGGACGGACACGAGTATTTTAAACTGCGCGATGGACTGGCCAATTGCCGCGCGAAATTCGAGCAGGACAAGCGCGGCCGCGTCGTTTTCCTCGGCGGTTCAATCACCTTCAACCCCGGCTGGCGCGAGGAGGTGATGAAGTATCTCCGGCAGCGGTTTCCGGCGACGCAGTTTGAATTTGTCGCCGCCGGCGTTCCGTCGCTCGGTTCGGTACCGCACGCGTTTCGTTTGGAACGGGAAGTGTTGGCGGGCGGCCCGGTGGACTTGATTTTTGTCGAGGCGGCGGTCAACGACCACAACTACGACACCTACGGCAACCGGTCGGAACTGGCGATGCGCGGCATGGAGGGAGTGGTGCGCCACCTGCGGCAGGCCAATCCGATGACCGATGTCGTCGAACTCCACTTTGTCCATGACCAGCATCTGCAAACCTTTCACGAAGGGAAAACCCCCTACACGATTGCCGCGCACGAACAGGTCGCCGCGCGGTATGGCTGCCCATCACTGGATCTCGCGCGCGAAGTGTACGACCGCATTAACGCCGGAGAATTCACCTGGGCCGAGGATTTTCGCGACATTCATCCCTCGCCCTACGGCCAGCTCTTGTATGCCGACAGCATCACGCGGATGCTGGATGCCGCGTTCGCTTTGCCGGTCGCCGCGCCACAGCCGCATAAAATGCCAAAGCCGCTCGATAGGTTCAGTTATTTTAACGGCCGATTCGGCCAACTGGCGGATGCCCGCCTCGAGCACAACTTCGCGTTCGACCCCGACTGGAAACCAGCCGATGGCCACGCCACGCGCGATGGTTATGTGAATGTGCCAGCCCTGGTCGCCACCGAACCGGGCGCAGAATTTCAATTCACTTTCGATGGGCGGGGGGTCGGACTATTGATCACGTCGGGTCCGGATGCCGGGATTGTGGAATCCAGCATAGATGGCGGCCCATGGAAAAACACCGACACTTTTACCCCCTGGAGCTCTTCCTTGCATCTGCCATGGGCGGTCATACTTGAGGATAACCTGCGATCCGCTCACCATGCGGTACGGGTGCGGATCGCGGCCGGTCATAATCCACAAAGCACCGGCACGGCGCTCCGCGTCCAGCAACTGTTGTTGAACTGAATACACCCAAACAATGTTCCGCTTATTGACCCTCGCCTGGCTGCTCGTTCTGTTGCCCGCCGCCTCCGGTCTGGCGTTGACGAACAACCTCGCCCTGACACCGCCGATGGGCTGGAACAGTTGGAATAAGTTCAGCTGCGACGTGAGCGAAAAGCTCATTAAATCCGTCGCTGACGCCATCGCCACCAACGGCATGAATGCCGCCGGCTACCAATACGTCATCATCGACGATTGCTGGCAGGTCGGGCGCGATGCCGACGGCAACATCATCGCCGACCCGGTGCGCTTTCCCTCCGGCATCAAGGCGCTCGCGGACTATATCCACGCGAAAGGTTTGAAATTCGGAATTTACTCCTGCGCCGGAACCAACACCTGCGCCGGCCGGCCCGGCGGATTGTTCCACGAACTACAGGACGCGCGCACCTACGCCGCCTGGGGCGTGGACTATTTGAAATACGACTGGTGCAATCATGCCAGCGAAACCGCCCAACAGGCTTATTCCCGCATGCGAGATGCCTTGCAACAATCCGGCCGCCCAATGGTTTTCAGCATTTGTGAATGGGGGCAAAGCCGGCCGTGGCTCTGGGCCACGAACGTCGGCAATCTCTGGCGGACAACCAGCGACATCCAAGATTGCTGGGATTGCCGGCGCGACTGGGGGGGCATGGGCTTCACACACATTCTTGATCTGCAGGCCGGCCTTGAAGCCTTTGCCGGCCCCGGCCATTGGAATGATCCCGACATGCTGGAAGTGGGGAACAGCGCCTTAACCGACACCGAATGCAAATCGCATTTCAGCTTGTGGTGCATCCTCGCCGCCCCGCTCATCACCGGCAACGATGTGCGGAACATGAAACCGGCCATCCAACATATTTTGACCAACCGGGAACTCATCGCCGTGGATCAGGATCCGCTGGGCCGACAGGGCATCCGAGTCCTCAAAAATGGCGAAACCGAAGTCTGGATGAAGCCACTCGCCGATGGCAGTCGCGCGGTCGTTTTTTTTAATCGCGGAGCCGTACCGGTGGAAATTAGCGTCACTTGGGAAGATCTTGGGTATCCCGGCAAGCATCGCGCGACCGTTCGTGATTTATGGGCGGAAATAGAGCTAGGCAAATTCAAAAATCAATTCTCCGCCACGGTCGCCCCGCACGATGTGAGTGTGGTCCGGGTGACGCCTTGAATTTGATTCAATCACCTTACCGACTACGGATAAACCAGCCGGTAATACTCGTCCAAGATGCCCGGGAGGAGGGGCAGATTTGTCGTCGTCACTGCCGTTGAGCCGGGCACGGTGTCCCAATCATTGAGATTGGGGCTAACGCCCAGGTTCAGATTGTTCGTCTGCACCAGCAGCCGGTAACCGAGGCGATCCGGCCCCCAGTTCAAATTCAGCATGCCATTGCCCACGCTATTCGTAAGAATCGGCTGCGTGGTCTGGTTAGGCAACTCCGTCACGTTTACGGTGTAAGTTTGCACGGTTACCCCATCCTGCGCGGTCACCTGCAGCAGCACCACGTTGGTTACCCCAAGCGTCAGGTTCAGCAACGGCGACGTACTGGCAGTACCCGAGACTAGAATGTTTGTTATTCCGTTGTAGATCAATTGGTTAGTCGCCGCCAGGTCGGCGTTTGTCACGGTCACTGTGGGCACCGTGCCGTAGGCTTCGGTAGCGGCATAGCTCAGCACGTTCGAGGCAAAGACGGGGGTAAAGGTCATGGCCGGGTATAACGCCAGCGACGCAAGGTAGGCATTGGTGCTGATCGATGGAGCGACCGCGGTCACGACGACGGCGGCTTCGGGTGAGTACAAACTTTCAGTAATGCCATTGTAGGCCGTCATGACATAATAATTCGTGCCGCCGGGCGCATTGACGTCGGTATATACGCCGTAGTAGTTGGTCGAGATGCTGGTAATGTTCGTGGTCAAGCCGGTGCTGCCGATGAAAGAATAAGGCCCGCCGCTGACCGAGGAGCGATAGGCATTGTAAATGGGGGCATTCGTCGACCACGAACAGGTCAAGGTAACTGAACCCGGCCCGTTGGTGGCCGCCGCGAGGGTGACCGGGAAGCCCGTCAACGAGTAGGACGTGATGGTAGTACCGGAGCCGGCACCTCCCGCGTTCACCGGCACGACGGTATAGGTAAAGGCCGTACCAGTGAAAGGCACATGATAATCGGTGAACCCATTGGTGGGAATCCCGGTGGCTATGAACAATCCGTTGCGTTTGAGGTTGTAATATGTCGCCCCGCTCACGGTATTCCATGACAGGCGGATCCAGCAACTGAGGTCGTATTTCGGCGCGTTGGTCAGGGCGAGATACGTCAGCCCCGTCGGCGCTGCGGGGACGGACGGAGTAGAATCATTGACGACCAAAGCGCTCAATATGGGACAGATCGCGCCGGGGCTGGAAATAAGCATCTGCACGGTATTATTGGCCGCCGTCAAGGTGACGTTGGAACTGATAGAAGAGTACGTGGACCAACCACCGGTCGGCGGGAAGGTCAAGGTGTTGGTGGCACCGCCGTTGACAATCATCTTCATGGAAACGTTGGTGGAGGTGCCGTTGGCATAGACAAGTGACAACTGCCGAGTGCCGACCGAGGTAGAACTAACGTTTGGCCAAGTGAGCGAACCATTCAGGGCGTGGTTGGCATTGAAGTCCACTGCCCCTTCCGTCTGGCCGCCGTAGGTGGTCACCCAATCAGCCGTGTTGTTGGGGCCGGTGACCCCGTTCGCGAGAGTGGCATGATAGATATTGGCGCCCGTTCCTCCACTCAGGACGTTAGAGACCACGGCATACGAAAAGTAGGGAGCGGACGAATTGCCACTGAAGGCGTCGTAAAGCAGCGCGGCGCTCCCGCGGATGGTGGCGCCATTTCCATGATTATATTCGAAACGGGTCGACTGGATGTCTCCGGTGTAATCGATGTCAAGGCCCGTGCCATCCCCGCCGGATTGCCCGCCATATTTGATGCCACAGCCCTTCATTTTAGTATAGTTGGCCGAGCTGTTATAGGCTTGGTCCAAAATACCAATGCCCCATACTCCGTCAAATTCGCATTGGATAAACGAGTTGGTGTAACCAGTGTCGCTGGCGAAGTCCAGATGTAAGGCATCGCCGGTTCGGCTCCAAGACGAGGTGCTGTTGACGATCTGAAAACCGGGGCAGCCGACCAGATAAATGTTATGGGAGAATCCAACGCCATCGTCGTGGAAATTGCAGTTGGTGATCAGCAGCCCGTAAACGCTCCAGCATTGCATGCCAATGGAGCAGTTTTTTACCTCGAGATTTCGATAGGTAAGATTGTAGGAGGGCGGACTGCCAGCCGGGTTACCTCCCTGGATACCCGGCAGACCGCTAACGCCCGACACAGTGCCGGCGCCGATACTGAAATAACTGCAGGAAATCTGCCCGTCGATCACGAGGTTCTGGACAGTGTAACCGGAGGCTGAATTATTTTGCGGCCCACTGATGGTGCTGGCAGCGATAATGGTGTTGGAGCCGGCACCATTGAGCGTAACCCCGCCATACATGACGATATTTCCATTGTACGTGCCAGGACCCAGGTTCACCTGCCCGCCGCCATTGCTGAAGGCCTGATTAATAGCCGCCTGGACGTTGCCACCGGGAGCGACATAGGGGCAATTCAAGCTGGCCGGGGCGCTGGTAACCGAGCCGACGCTGTTGCTCACGATCACCTGATAGGCAGCCACCCAGGATGGATTCGCCCAAGGCAGGACGTTGAACACTGTCAAGGTGGCGTTGGTGGCACCAGAAATCTGGCCCCCGTTGATCAAATTGGTAAAACCCGTCCCCGTATTGATCTGCCATTGATAGCTAAACGGCGAAGTGCCCACGGCCGTCACACTGAACGAGGCATTGCCGCCCGGGGCAATCGTCTGCGATTGAGGCGAAGAATAGATGGCAGGATCGGCGGCGGGACTCAACAACAGTTGAAAGCCATTCACGGCCGTGAATGACTGGCCGGGCAAAATGACGGAGGTAATGGTCAAGGTGCCATTGGTGAGAATGCCCGTGTAAGTATTGTAGGCCACCCCCACACCGGCGGAAATCTGACGGGAGACGGCGGTAGTGGTCAGCGTATTCAAAGCGTTGCCGCCAGTGGCACCGGTCAGGGTCAGGCTGCCACCCTGACCGACCGCATTGCCCGCAGCATAGACGACCAAGGTAAAGGCGGAATTCACATACGGTGCCAAGCCGGTGATATTGGCCATGACCATCGGGGTGGTGCTATAACCAAAGGCATAATCCTCCATCAAATTGGTGGTGCCGGGATCCGTAACCGTCCCAGCCGCGGCCTGATAAACGCCAAAGTCACTCAAAGTCAGCCCGATCCCGCTCGCAGGATTGCCGGAAGAATTGACCAACAACCCGGTGGAGGCGGCAATCGCGTTCCAGACATCGCCCGGGGCACCGAGCACCGCCGACCCGATTTGGGTGGCACCCGGACCGAAGTCACCATTGATCAGAACGGTCTTCGGAAGCACCGTCAGAGAGGCCGGCGGCGCGCTGGTGACGGAGCCATTGGCGTTGGTCACAATCACCTGATAAGCCATGGCCTGATTGGTCGTCACATTGACGAGCGTCAAGACGTTGGTGGTGGCACCCACGATATTGGTAAAGCCGCCGGCGGCGCTATTCGTCGCCTGCCATTGATAGGCCAAAGTCCCCACCCCGGAAGCCACGACATTGAACGCGGCTGTGCCGCCGACCACAGCTGCCTGTGATGCGGGCGGTGTCGTGATAATCGGCGCCGCCCCCGGATAGACCACCGTCAGACGGACATTATCAATATCAAAGAACGCATTGCCGGCAATGGCGGCGGGAATGGCGAAGTCGATGACAATGTTGCCTTCCGTTCCGTTCGCGGTGTACGTGGTGCTGACATCGGTGAACTGGTTCGCCGTGGTATTGGCAGTGGTGATGTTCGTGGCGGCCAAGGTGGTGAAGCCGGGATTTTGGAGCATCATTTTCGCCCCGCCAGCCAGCGTTCCCCCTTCCCGACCAAAACCGGCCGTCAACTTGTACGTCGCCCCCGCCACATAATTATAGCCGGTGTTGAGATACAGCGAGCCATAGCCGGCCGTGCCATTCACAAAAATCTGCGCATACATCAACCCATCCAGTCCGGTCACCGGGTAGGTCGTGAATCGGGTGTCGTTTGAAGCAGGGAATACGACGGCGGCAGTCTGCCCGTTACCGGGGCCGTTAAACGTCCAGCCCGCCGGGGCCGAACCGAGATAACTGGAATACGCCACATAGTTGTTATCGAAGGAATGATTGACAATGGGGATGGACCCCGGCGTGGCGTTGACTTGATAGGAATTCGGGCCCTCGCCGCCGCTGAACACGGCCGAAACGACGTAATAATATGTCGTGCCGTTCGCCAGGCCGTTGTTGGTGTAGCTGGCGGTGGAAAGATTCGAGGCGATGAGTGAGTACGGTCCGCCGCCGGTCGTGGACATCTTGACATTGTAGCCAAGGGCTCCCGGCACGTTCGTCCAGTTTAGGGTGACCTGTGAATTGATGCCGCCCGCCGCCGACAGGAAGTTGGGGGCGGTGGGATTCACCGCCGCCTGGATGGCATTAAACCAGACCTGGCCCATCGCCAGATAGCCGTTATGGGCCGGATGAACCCCGTCCTGCAGACAGATGCCATCGGGCGAACTTTGGCTCTTGATCGCCCCGGTGCCATCAATGAACAAGTGATACAGGTCGGTCGTGGAGAAGTTGGTGCTGAGGGTTGGGACAGTATTCGTGATCCATTGGTTGATCGCCAGCGCCGCATTGTTGTTGGCGGTGGAGTCGGTGCGCGGGAGATCGGTGGCCACAATGACCTTGGCGTTCGGCCGGTTGCTTTTGAACCACGTCAGCAGCTTGATTTCATTGTTGGTAAAGAATGACAGATAAGCGGCGCCCCCATATCCGATGTCGTTCGCCCCGCTTAGCAACGTGACCACATCCACCGCCACGGGTGCACCGCCGGGAGTGCCGCTGGTCATCCAGTAGCCGCCCACGTTGGGGTCGCCGGGTGAAGGCTGCTCACTGGCGGTCAGGTTGGTGAAGAGGTCGCCGGTGGTGTAGCTGCCGTAACCGTTGTGATGCTGCTGTCCGGCCGCGGTCAGTTGCGGGGACGCCTGCTTCGTGGCTGCCCCCACGAACAGGAAATTCACATTGCCATTGGTGCTCAGCGTATAAATCCCATCCCGATAACCGGCGCTGGTGGTGAAGTCGTACTCGTAGTTGGGGTCGGTAGAGCCGCGCGTGATGGAATCACCAAGGGGCATCAGGCGGAACGGCGGCGAGCCCGATAAGATTGTCAGGACGGCCGGCGGGCTGCTGGTGACGGAGCCGTTGGCATCGGTCACGATCACCCGATACGACAAAGCCCAGTTGTCGGTCACGCCGGCAATGGTCAGGACATTGCTGGTGGCACCCGAGATCTGGCCGCCGTTGACCAGGTTGGTGAAGCCGCCGCCGGCGCTGTTGGTCGCCTGCCACTGGTAACTCAAGGTGCTTAAGCCGACCGCCGTTGAGGTAAAGGAAATTGTCTGGCCCAGATAGGTCGTTTGCGAGGCGGGCTGGGTCGTAATGCTGGGATCCGGCGTCGGGGCAGAAGTAAGGGCGAAATCATCAATCCACATTCCGCCCGTGTTCCCTTGACTGGGGACATGGAAGGCAACCACAACATGTCCATCACCCGGCTCACTGCCGGTCGCGGCATAGGTGACCGTGTAATTGAGCAAGCCAACCTTGGCATTCGTTATGGTGGTGGAACTCAATTGGGTCAGCGTGCCGCCATTGTTGGCATCAATCGAAAAGGTGTCACCAGTATTTGGAGTATTGGCCGAGTTGGTGGCTTGTCCCGCCCGGGCAGTGAGCGTGTAGGTGGTCCCCGCCACCCACTTGTTGGTTAATTCCTGGTAAACAACACCTGCGAGACCCCCGCCCACATCGTAGGACTCAAGTAATTGCAAGCCATCTTTATTCGTTACACCGGCGGTATTGTTGGTGTACTGCAGGTCCCAATAGCCGGCAGTGGTAGCAGTGGTCCAACCATTCACGAAAGTGGAGGTTGCCCCGGTGCCGGAAATGTAAATTTGCTGCCCCCCGGACGCAGGGAATTCAAAAGAATTATTGCTGATGGAAATTGAGGTCTGGCTTACGGCTGGGCCGGCGGCCGTCAGCAGCAAGACCACGCTGAGTGCGAGGGTGGATAGTTTGATTTTCAATGGATTTGATTAAAAGGGTTATTCATCTGCAATTCGAAAACATTCAAAGCTTACCGCTCGTCGTGCAGATGAATATTTGACCGGGAATTTTGATGATACTATAGCTCAGGAAGGGCTTTTACACCAAAAAATTAATTCAACTTTCGGGATCTGTTTAAAAGGAAATTATTGTCGAGTTTTTGAGGCGGAAACCCGCGGCCATTGGGCCATTAAGAGGTCGCGAGGCGCGCTTTTCCCGAATGTTTTCGCGGCCTGGCATTAAACCGAGCCCCGCTTATTTCTTCACATATCCGTTGGCGCGGAACCAGGTGACAGCGTCGGCAAAGGCTTGCTTCGGCGGCGTTTGCGGCAGGCCGAGCATATTGACGGCCTTGGCGGGATCGAACCACATCCGGTTCTTGGCCATGAGCACGCCTGCCAGCGGCGCACGCGGAGGGTGATTCGTGACGAAGGAAATCAGCTCGTTCGCTTCGGCAACGCGGCGGGCGAACCAGTGCGGTATTCTGAGGGTCGGCGCCGGGATACCGGTGAGTTCCTGCAACACGGCAAAGGTCTCCTTCATCGTCCAGTTGCCGTCTCCGCTGCCCAAAATATACCGCTCGCCGAGCCGACCTTTTTCCGCCGCCAAAATGTGGCCGACCGCCACATCGCGGACATGCACCCAGTTCAACCCCGTCTCCAGATACGCGGGCATCCGGCGGTTCAGAAAATCCACGATAATCCGCCCCGTCGGCGTCGGCTTGACATCGCCAGGGCCAATGGGCGCGGAGGGATTGACAATAATGATCGGGAGGGCGTCTTTATGGAACAGCTTAAACGCGATTTCTTCCGCACGGAATTTGGACCGTTTATAATCGCTGGTCAGTTCCGCCTCGGAAATGACATCCCGCTCGGTGGTTGGCTGATATTTTCCGTCCTTCAGCTTCGGCAGGCCAACGCAGCCAACCGTGCTCGTATAGACAATTTTCCGGCAGCCGGCGTGACCGGCCGCCTCCAGCACGTTGCGGGTGCCCTCGACATTGGTGGCATACATCGGCGCGTAATTGCGCATCCAAAGCTGATAGCTGGCGGCGACGTGAAAACACCAGTCGCATCCCTCCATCTCCCTTTGGAGTAGTTTTCGATCAGAGACATCGCCCGCCACCCGCTCAAACTTGATCCCCTGCAGGCCGCGTTCATCCGCGCCCGGCCGCATCAGCGCCTTGACCCGGTGACCGCGCGCGAGGAGTTCGTGGACGAGGTTCGATCCGATAAAACCCGAAGCACCGGTGACAAAGCATTTCATAAATTTAAACTCCGAACTCAATCTAAAGCCTTCGACCGGCAAAACTCCATCAAATAATGCAGCCTCGGAACTCGGGCCAGAGCATTCTCAAAAATACTGTAGCCGTTCGGTTTGGTTGAAGGCAGAGGACGGTCTTTTTGGGTTTTGGCTTCGTTTCGGCTCAGTTACAGGGTTGCTTTGAACCTGCTCCTTCGCCAAAGCCTCGCCAAAACCCAAAAATCCTCGCTCCGAACGCCTACAGTATTTCTTCAAACGCTCCAATAACGGATCGCTTTCAGAGCGACTTGAATCCCCTCCACTCATCCGTCCTGCGGACACCTTCATCCCCCACCGGGGGAAGGGTGGCTTGAGGGCGGCGAGTCGGATGTTTAAAAATCAAAAAGGCCCGCTCAAAAGGAGCGGGCCTTGAATTCGCAAATTGATTTACTTCTTCACTTCCGGCTTGGCTTCGGCACCGGGAGCAGCTTCGGCGGGAGCCGGCGTCGGGGCAATGGTGTCCACCCATTCCAAAATCGCGCTCTGGGAGGCGTCCCCCTGACGCTGGCCGAGCTTGATGATGCGGGTGTAACCGCTACGGCGATCCTTGAAGGCCGGCGCGATTTCGGTGAACAAGGTCTTGGCGGCGGCTTCCTGATGCAAGCGGGCGACCGCCAAGCGACGATGCTGAACAGTGCCTTTTTTTCCGAGCGTGACCATCTTTTCGGCGACGGAGCGAGCGGCCTTGGCCTTGGCCAAGGAGGTCGTCACACGCTTATGCTCGATCAGGCTGCAAACGAGGTTGGCGAGCATCGCGTTGCGATGTTCCGAGGTGCGGCCCAGCTTAGCCGTGCGCTTCAAATGTCTCATGGCAATTCCTTATTCCGTTTTAGCGGCTTCTTCCTTCGGCGCCTCCACCATGCCTGGTTCGAAATTCATGCCAAGCGAGAGGTTGAGGGAAACCAGTTTGTCTTTAATTTCGTTGAGCGACTTCTTGCCGAAGTTGCGATACTTGAGCATCTCCTGTTCGGACTTCAGCGCGAGCTGGCCGACGGTGGT
>CAIQEI010000125.1 GCA_903870815.1 uncultured Verrucomicrobia subdivision 3 bacterium | reverse complement strand
GCCGAGTTTCGAGTTTCAAGTGCCAAGTTTCAAGCAAATGCGGCCGGGTGAAGTGATGCCGGGAGCAACCCGACCTTGCAGCCGGCTTTCGACGTAGCGCAGGTTTGCAACCTGCCGTATCGCCGATTTCTAATCGGCAGCGAGTCGGAACTCTCCAACGCTTCCTTCCTGCAACGTTCTAACGAATGCATCAATCGCCGAACAATTTCTTCAGGTGATCGCGCGCCGCCTCCTCGCGGGACAGCTTCACGTCCTTTGGCACCCATTTCCGCCGGGCAAATTCAAAATATTCGCAGAAGTTGCCGGCGGCCTTTTCCAGCACCGGCTCGGCGCGGCGTTCGCGGCATTGCTGGGCCGCGCGCGGATCGTGGCTGGCGCAGTTCAGGCACACACGCAGGTCGGCGCGGCATTTCATGCAGACCTCGCCGCGCCCCGGCTGGCCGGAAATCGCCCAGGGCTCGCCGCAGTGGTGACAATGTCGCGTCATAAGGATTTACGATGTGCGATATACGATTTACGATTGCGCCGGAAAAAACAAGAATCTCGTGAACGCCCATATCAGAAACACCTGTTTGGCCGCGCCTGAATGAAAACCAATCCGTCCGTCCTGCGTGAAATCGTCCAGCCCGCCGTTATCGTCGGCGCGCTCGGTTATTTTGTGGATGTCTATGATTTGATCCTGTTCACCATCCTGCGCATTCCCAGCCTCAAGAGCCTGGGCTTTTCCGGCGAAACGCTGATGAACCACGGCATCCTGCTTCTGAACCTGCAGATGATCGGCATGCTCATCGGTGGCATTTTCTTCGGCATCCTTGGCGACCGAGTCGGGCGCGTGGCGCTGCTCTTCGGCTCCATCCTGCTTTATTCGGTGGCCAACATCGCCAACGGCTTTGTCCATTCCATCGAGGGCTACGCGGTGTGGCGGTTCATCGCCGGCTTCGGACTGGCGGGCGAACTCGGCGGCGGCATTACGCTCGTCACCGAGGTGTTGCCCAAGGCCCTGCGCGGCTACGGCACCACCCTCATCTCCACCGTCGGCGTGTTCGGCGCGGTCATTGGCGGGCTGGTGGCCCAGCGCGTGGAATGGCGCACCGCCTATTTCATCGGCGGTGGCTTGGGCCTGGTTTTGCTGGTGCTGCGCCTGAGCGTGGCGGAATCAGGCATGTTCAAACAACTGCGCGCCGGGCCCGGCCGGGTTTCGCGAGGGAATTTTCTCATGCTGTTCAATAACGCCGGCCGTTTTATGAAATATCTGCGCTGCATCCTGATCGGCCTGCCCACCTGGCTGGTCATCGGCGTGCTGGTCGCCTTTTCGCCGGAAATCTCCAAGGCCCTGAATATCCAGGGCGAAGTCAAAGTCGCCCAGGCCATCGACTTTTGTTATGTCGGCATCACCTTCGGCGGTTTTTCCAGCGGTTTTTTCAGCCAGCTGCTGCAATCGCGGCGGAAGATTCTTTTTTGCTTCCTGCTGCTCACCACCGCCGCCATTACGGCTTATTTCTCCACCAGCGGCCAGTCCAATGGCACCTTTTACCTCGCCATCCTGCTGCTCGGTTTCGGCGTCGGCTATTGGACGGTGTTTGCCACCATCGCCGCCGAGCAATTCGGCACGAACATCCGCGCCACCGTGGCCACCACCGTGCCGAACTTTGTGCGCGGGGCGACCGTGCCGCTCACCATCGCCTTCAAACAACTTACGCTGGGGTGTGGCATTCTTGCCTCGGCGGCGGCCATCTCTTTTGCCTGCGTCCTCATCGCGCTCTGGGCCTTGCGCGGCCTGGAGGAGACCCACGACAAGGAACTGGATTATCTCGAGCCGGTTTAATTGAGCTGCCCGTTGCCGGCTGGTTTTAAGTTATTTATTATCAGTTTTTGGTTGGATTTCGGCGCCCACGACTCAAAACTGAAAATTAAGAACTAATAACTGATGAAACTCGGCATCTTTGGCGGCTCGTTCGATCCGGTTCACCTCGGTCACCTGCTGGTGGCGCAGGCGGCGCTGGAGGAACTCGGCTTGGACCGGCTG
>CAIQEI010000124.1 GCA_903870815.1 uncultured Verrucomicrobia subdivision 3 bacterium | reverse complement strand
GCCACCGTGTCCGCGTGGCTCAGGCCGCCGTCGCCGACGGCATGGTCGAACCAGATGTATTCAAGATGGTTTTGATTTTTTGCTCGCGGCACCACGCCAGCGATTCCAGCGCCCCGGTATCATAGGCAAAGAAAATGGAACCGGCCCCGAAGTCTGGCCGCCGTTTCATATCTTCCCGAACCCGCGTCGCAAACCACCGGCCCACCTCAATGAAACCTTGATACGGGTTTCCGGTTTCCGACCTATGCCGGCGCAACCTCAGTTCCCACGCCAGCGCCCGCAAATTCCAGGAACGCATCTCCATCTTTCGTCTTCCATCTTCCATCTTCTCCCTGCCAGCCAGTTCCGGATGCCAGCGTGCGGCCAGCGGACGCAGCTTGCCGATGGAAAATTTGCTGACCATCGGCCCGGCCCAAAAATCTGTGTAAAGCGTCACTAGCTGTCCGCTTTGATGCAAAGCACGGGGAATTGCGAAATGTTCGCGCGCGCCGATTTGGCTACAAATCCAAGCCGGAGTATTTTTGGGGCGGCTGGACATGATTATGCGCTGCAAGGCATCAGGACTTGGCGACAGTTTTTGAGGGTCACTTGAACAAATACGGAAAATTCCAAGTCCGGCACTAAAAATCCGACTACCAGAGAGCCGGCAACCCAGATCAAAACTCCACCCATTACAAGCATTGCCGGGGACGCTTGCCTGGATGAAGGCACAACCCCTACGTTCAGTTAAGAGGATGCAAATTTGTTGGCGGAACAGGCGCATTCCTCGTTGCCGTCCAAGTACTACCGTTCCAGTAGAATGAGGATACCGTGCCATTTGTTACTGTGACAAAATTTGAGGAGGATTGCGACGGAAGCACCCTGACATCGGCAGCCGAGGCATTTGCAGTGTTGTCAAATTCAACCATGGCTCCAACGGGTATGCGACTGGCATTGGAGTCCTCCAACCGAAATGCATGAACTGTTGACACACGTGCAATCTTAACTTTGGGCCACGATCCATAAGAAACGAGATTGGTGGATGCGGCCACATCACTGAACGGTATTCCTGACCAAAGGTTGTTCGGCCGGATGAGCGTGAACTGGCTGGCGGTGGCGGGCGTGTAGATGCCGGTCACGCCCATATTATTCGCATAAAACTGGACATTTGTGTAATAGTCATAGTTGTAAAGCGCATACTGGAATCCAGACAGAATATTGCTGCAAATTGTAATGGTGTCTACATTGTTGGGCGGCCCACCGCCAATCTTCACAAACACGGTGCTGTTTCCCAGCGCCGTCAGGTTATTTTCAGATACGACGATGTTGCTATTGCAGTAATACCCCTGATAGCCGGCTGCCCCAACATCCAAAAATGTTGAGTTGCCAGACTGCATGGTGATGTGGTTGCTGATGATGTAAATGTTATCCCCCGGAGTCGTCAGCAGGAAACTCCCCGCATTGTTAAAATAAGCCGTGTTGTTCTGGAAATAATACGGGCTGTTGGTACCTGTGCCGCCGTTCCACGCGAAGCCGTTGCCCGTCAGATTGGTGACGTAATTGTTGCGGAAAAAGTTGGTGGTGCCGGATGTCCAATACTGGTAAAGCTCGGCGATCTGGTTCATGTTTGAAAAGGTGCAGCCATCAACATCCAAAGTGGGATAAATGTTGAGCGCGGTGGCGTTGCCATCATAAAAGGTGCAATTTTTAATCAGCATCTTGCCATTCTTGTATTGGTCGGTGGAAATTAGCATCTCCGCCCGCCAATGCGCAAAGCAGATATTTGACAGTGTCTGGTCGCTCGCTCGGCCAGAAGGATTATCCGCGCCCACAAGTTGATAGGCGTTATGGCCTCCGCCCCAGCCATTTCCAGTAATGTTGTTTGCCGGGTAGCCCGTCACCCTGGTCATACCCTGCTCGATCCCGCCATCCATCGTCATGTCGGAAAACGAAAGCGGGTAGTCATTTGTAAATGGGTTGGCGAATAGAGAAGCCACCTCAACCAGCACGCCCCGCGCCACGCCTGTTCCGCCAAAAGCGTTGGTCATCAAGGTCCAAGCACCCTTATCCAAAAGCGTTGTGTTAGCCTCCCCCGCGCCTACGAAATGGATACCTCCTCCTCCCAAGTAGATGCTGGAATATGTAATATCTTTAACCGAGCCGTTTGGCCCCGGAAATGTCCTGAACTTCGGCATCATGAGAAATACTCCAGATGGAATGTTCACTGTATAATTTGTGTGTCCGCTTGCTGCGGCAATGGCTGATTCAAAGGCCGGAGTGTTGTCGGTGCCGTAAGTGGCGAAGGTGTTTGCCCAAGACCGAAGGCAGGGTTTGGCCAAATAAATATTGGTTCCATTTACCACATTGGAAACCGTGGTGATGAGATCCTCGCAATCATTCGTCCACACACCGTTTTCATTTGGCCCGTAGTGCCAGGTTCCCACGCGAAAGACTTCGATAACCTTGCCAATGTCCGCATTTGAAAGCTGGTTGGTCGTCGTCACCACCACGGAATTGCTAACTGTGTTGACGAATAACTGGACAGCATCGCCAACGGCCCCGTAGTTGGCAACATTCAGTGATAAATTTGTGGACACAACACTCTTCGTGGGTCCAACTGTGTTCGTGGAACCGCTCCACAGCGAACCATAAGTATTTACCAGTTTCGTGTTCAGCCAGGCGGCCATCACACCATAGCCATACCGTCCCGGATGAACGTTATCTGAATTCTCGTTTGCAGGGAAAAATAAATCATAATCACCTGGTGGTATAATGGCTCCATGTCCTCCTAAGCCACCATCCAAAACAACCTCCTGAATCGGGCTAAAATACGGAAGCCCTAAACTGGAAGCGGCTTCGGCAAACTTGCGGTCCTCATTTATTTCGTTTGCGCTGGGAGCGGTCTGCCCCTGCGCCGCACGCCAGTTACCTACAAAGAAAACATTAGCTAAAGGACAGGCAGTTTTTATGGTCGTGTAAAGATTGGTGGCAGCAGCGTAAAGCGCATTAGTGTCTTGCCCTTGGTCATTGACCGAGCCGGAAGCGGTTATGAAAATCTTGTCATATTTACCCGAAGCTATCGCATTGGTGTAAATGGTGCAGATGTCCGAAACCACCCGTTGTCCAAAAGTCGGGCCATACCCTGTTATTGAAAACCCGGTTCCACCAATACCGCTTGGAATACAAATTGTGTTTGGAACAAGTCTGGCCAATTGCCACACCCAGCCGTCATACCACTTATAGCCCGTTGTAAAATATTGGTGGTATCCTTCTGTGTAGGAATCGCCCTCGACAATCAGCAGGTTTTGCCTGGGGAGCGGGCGGGGGGTGATGGACGCATTCGTCACGTTGATGCCGACAAACCCACCAGAAACATTCAGCATCAGGTGATGCAGTATATTACTGGAGAAACCGACCGAGAAATATTTCTTGTTTGGATTCAAAGAAATTGGCGGGCTGTTGGTGACTGATGTGACCGTGACACCATCCTCAATCGTCACCATCCACGCTTCAACAACCACCTCAAAGTTGGTGCCTGTGAAATCAAAGGCGATTTGAAGCGGTGGGGCAGATGCGAGATTGGTAAGGCCAACAGCATAAACAGTATTGGCTGTATATGATGCGTTGTTGCTGACAGTCACAGAAGTTGGAAAACCATAGTATGTGAACGCGCTGTTAGTTGCCGCATAATATGTCGGGCTGGTCATCTGTGACTTGCTGTAAACATTAGTCCCTATCATGATTGTATCTGCTTTTGCCAGAAAACCAGCCAAAAACAAAAGCGAAAAGAGTATGGAAAATTGAGATTTCATTTTAATCAAATAATGTCATCGACTCGGATTCGGTGCCTGCCGCCATAATAACAATCGTAAATACGCGTTTAATACAAAAATTGGAGTGCTGCATCATATTTGGACAGCAGAGCAACCTGCGCCATTGTCGGCGACATTCAATCCGGTTCGAGTCTGGCTTAATTTTGCAAAAAACAACCAGTGGCCTATAACCCAACAGAAAACCCCAGCAACTATTTTTTTGCTCTGCGCCAAACTGGCACCTATCTTTTTTTGGTTTTAGCCCGGCCATATCCTAAAACCTTACATTCACATTCACAGAAAAGCAAACATCGGGCCAAAATTGGTAGAAGATCGACCTTTCACCTCCGCTTTTCTCCTTCAATTCTCAAGTCGCAGCCATCGCTTGTAAAGCACCCAGGGAATGACTTGGCGCTTCCTCAGACAATAGGGAATCCCTCCTACAGCCTGCCCCCACCAGACCGGCTCGCGGATGACCCATGATAAGCCCCGTTTGCTGGCGTAGCGGAACTGCGAAAAAATCCGGTAAGCCGCCAATCCGAGAAACTGTGGAAAGGGACAGCGTAACAGCACACCCCAAAACTCATTGCGTGAATGACGGTGATGATTCCGCAGTTCACTGCGGGTCGCCCCCGAATAATGATGCCGGATAGTGACAACCGGCGAGTAAAGCACCTCGTGACCGGTCCCCACACATTGCAGGGCGTAATCCGGCTCCTCATACATGTGAACAAATTCCGGCTCAAACCCCGGCAGTTCCAGATAAACCGCGCGGCGCAACACCGCGCCGGAATTGGCAAACGAGCGCGTCAACCGGGCTGGCCCGAAATCCGTTTGCGTGAGCGTCGCCGGATATTCGTCCGTGCGCTGCGGAAAATGCGCGATGGCCAGGTCTGAGTTTTTTTCAAACAACGGCGCAATCCGCGTCAGGCAATCCGCCTGTTCGGGATAACTGTCATCGTCCAGCGCCAGCACCAAGTCGCCACGCGCCTCACGCATCATGCGGTCGCGCGAAGCCACCGAGCCGCGGCCTGTTTCATTGATGATCAGCCGCGTGTCCGGCGCTTCACGGCGCACCGCCGCGACCGTGTCATCCGTGCAGCCGTCAGCGGTTATCAAAATTTCCAACGGCGCGGGATTTAACGCGCGTAACACCGCCAGCGTGCGGCGCAAATCCGCCGCACGGTTTTTGGTGGTGATCATAACCGAAAAATTCATTCCTAATAATCAGGAAGACGTTGCGGTTGCTAATTTTTCCGCCGGGTATCGCTTGTAAAACAGGGTCAGCCGCACGATATCGGTGAGGCGGTATCCGCGCGGCTCAAGAAAACGGGTCAGCTTGGCATGCGCGGTATCACTCAAGGCTTCAATGGTGATGAGATCGGGCGCATAGCGTTGGAAATCCAGCCCCTGTAACACTGCGAGGTCATAACCTTCGCAGTCAATGTTCAGGTAATGGAAATGTTTTTCGCGATACGGCGAAGCGTCCAGGATTTCCGTCAGCGTCATTGTTTTCACTCTTGTTTTACTTAGCGGCTTTTCGCCCTGGGCGGAGATCAGGTTTCGTTCGCCGCGCGCAACCAGGCGGTCGGTGGTGCCTTCACGATAATCTAGCCAAACCATTTCCTTTGCTGCGTCCGATACGGCGGCACATACGTTGTAGTCGTCTGGGCGTAGAGTTTCAAAGCGCTTGACCTTTTCTGGATCGCAGTCAATGTTCACGCCGCGCCAGCCGAGCGAACTCAACAGCTTCGTGTTCGACAGCTTGAACGGATGATAGGCCCCGACATCAATGAACAGCCCGGCAGCTTTTCCAAAGTGGCTGCAAACCACCAAATCCTCGCCAAACTGTGAATAGCTTACGCGCATCGCCCGCATTTCCGCCCGCGCGCCCCGCAGTGAAAACCCGCCAAAAAAAAGCATCCGCAGCCGCTTTATATTTCTTAAGAGTCTGGATGTGATGTTTGGTTTCATACACAAGGGTAAGATTCATTTACCATCAGCCTCCAGCATGAATTCCTTACGCACTCTGGGAGTAACGAGCCTTGTCCGACGGAGGCTGCCAACCAGCATTCGAAATGAATGGAAATGTTGTCTCATGCTGTAATTACCACCCGCCCAAGTATTGCTATCCGCATTGCCCATGCGGTAGATGACGGCGGGAAACGGTACGGTGGTTAGTTTGTGGCCTAGAAAAGCGAATTGAGCCGCGAAACGCTGATGGCTGTCGTTGGCCAGCAACGTGCTGATGCCGGAGCCGGGAACTAGCGAGTATTGGTCGGCGAGGGCGAAGCGGGAATTCTCCTCGCTCAACACCACGCCCTCTGTCTCGGTGCGAAACGGCCCGGTGCATTCCACGAGGTCGCTGCGGATGATAAGGCAGGAACCGCAGACGCGGTCCAAGGTTTCTGTGCGCTGGATGAAAAAGCGCGCGCCTGTTTCCCACAGCCAGCCGTGTGAAACGAGATAACCGACCTCGCCGCCGTTTTGCGCAAGCCAGCCCACCAGCCGCGAACTGATTAAATCGTCCGCGTCCAGTTTCATCACATAGCGCGGGTTCCATTTCGTCTTCGCGTGCTCCCATGCAGCGCTGACTTTGGTCATTTTGTCCAAAACACCTCCGACAACAGGATTTGGATGCAACGGCTGTGTCCGCTCCAGGGACAAAAAGTAGAACCGCTTGTCTAAAACAACGTCAAAATCTGGCGCGTCGTTGCCGACAACCACCGCGCAAAAATTCCCGTCCACCGAGTTTTGGATGGACCGGAGCGTCTGCCGCAATTGCGCGCAAGCGGCGTCCCATTTCGCCTTCGCGCGGCGCGGTGCGAACGGAATCAAAAACACTACGCCGGGCGCATTTGTCTGTGGATGGTGTTCACTCATTGGGAAATTATTTTCCAAAAATCCGTTTTCGCAACTTGCCTGACGCAACTCGACGGTCTTCGTTTAGGACGGCCAGCCACGCGCCGGTTTCGCCATGGTGCCGGCGCTGGTGTTCCAAGCGGGCGATGGTGAAGGGGCGGGAATACGCCTTCCGGTCAAAAAGAAACGGTTTTCGGTAACAAAAGTGTGCCACCCGTGGGCGGCGGATAATTTGGGGAAAATGCCAGCCGCCATTGGCGCAATCTTGTTCCAACTCCTGCTTGCCGTGATGCGCCCAGACATGTTGGAGGTCGGCGGACGCAATCTTTATTTCACCACGCTGGGCTTTCGCATGGACAAGGTAGTTCAACCTCCCCATCTCGCCCCAGGCAAATAATCCATCTGTTTGTTTGGCCCAAGCTTCCACCCGCACCCATTCAGCAAAAGGAATTGCATTGCGACGACAGGCAAAAGCACCGGAGCAAAAGTAATTATGTCCCCGCCATTGAAATGCCGTGTCATATTTCTGCAGCAAGTCGGGGTCAAAGTAAAAGTGTTGGAATCCATCCGGCGCGGCAGGCATGGCCAACCGTTCAGCCTCTTTCCAAAAGATCTGAAAATCCAGATCCCTCCGCACTTGGGGCGTGAAATCGCCCCAGACAATCGCATCCGCATCCAGCCAGACGTAGAATTCAAACGGTCCTTCCCACATCGCCGCCAGTTTGGCCCGATAATTCCCGCCAATCAATTCGCGCATTTCCGCCATAGGCAGTTCGGAAATACGTAAAACTATCAGGTCGTATTCCTGCTCCAGATCTGAAACATCAAAAATTCCATCCACCACCAGACAGATTGGCACATTGGGGCAGTAATGCCGCATACTAGCCAGCGTGGCCTGGACCATGAACTTGTCCCCGGCATGGCAGCCGGTTACAAAACCGAAAGGCGCTTGCCTGTTCATTTTTGGACGCTCGACGCGTTGGTGAAATTCCCTTTTGATAGATTAATCTTATCCACCATCAGATTCAGAACCCTTTCATTGACCCGATCTTGCTTGGTGTTATCCAGTATTCCGGAATCCAACCAAGCATCATTGATACTGCGTATGCGGTGGATGTCCTGGGCCAGAGCATATTCAATGGTCCGGCGAGGATTAAACGCAAAATCTTTGGGATCAATCCAGAATGCACCCTTGAGAAAAGTTTCCCTTACCGTCGGGTGGGCATGGTAAACCGGAATACAACCGCACCTCGCAGCATTCACCAGTTTCTCCGTAAACCAGTATGGTTCACAACTGTTTTCCAAACACACATAAACCTTGTATCCGGAAAGAAATTCAAGGAATAAGGGATCGTGCAAATTCGCGCCGGGGGCTTTGCCTCCACAAAAATTTGCCGGCAGCCCTTTTTTCCAGACACACGGGAACCGCGAAAACTGACTCCAGCCTTGTTCGTTTCCGTATAAATCAACCAACGGACAGGTGATCATGCGGTTGCGCAACCAGGTGTGTCTTTTCATCCACCAAAAGTGCCCGCCCGAATAATTGACTGTCGCCACCGCCCGCTCTCTGTAATTCGCTTGCCGGGTTTTGCTGAAACTGCGCCCGGTGACGACGGGCACCCGGTATTGTTTGACGGGGTTGGCATAATGCACCCACTCATCTTCGCTCAACGCTCTTGCGAGTTTTTTCCCCAACCGGTGTCGGCGATAATGGCTGTGCCAAATCGGCTCCATGGTATGCCATAATTTGGGTCCCTTGAATTGCAACAGCTCTTCCGTCGGATCGTAAATTGCCAAAAGACCCGCGGCTTCTTTTAATGACGCCCGTGGCGAAAAAACCACGTTGCCGCGCTCCCAGTCAGGCCACTCCAAGGCATGGAACTGCTCCGATACAACCCTGCAATAATATTTCATTCAGGGCAGTCCTTTCACATATTTGATCCATCCCTTGGAATATCCAGCAAACAGAAGCCGGTCTTTGACGGCCTTTTTGTAGCCGGTCCAAGCCTTGCGGGTCTTGGGGAATTTGCGCGCCGGCGTGTCCTGCCAGGAACGGAAGTTTTTCAGGGCCGTCCGGTTCAGAACGGAACGCCAGAGCTGGTATTGCGGACTGACGAGTTCGCCCAAAAAGTCCCATGGCTTGGGATAATCCAAAAAATGCACCAGCCGCCCGATTTTTTCAAAAGGCTGTTTGAGCGCTGGCCAGTGCTTTCGCATGTTGGCGATGCTGTTGTATCGCTCATCCAGAGCGACGGCACTCCGATACAAAACGAAGTTCAGTGCGGACTGATCCCAATAATTGGGATTAGATTTGGCGAGATATGCCATCGCCCGTTCAGTGATTTTCTGCCGGCGCCATTCACTTACATTCACCAGAATGATGCCGGCGTTGAAGTATGGTTCCACCGCACTGTTGCCCAATTGCATCGCCACGACACGGTCTGCCGCACCGGCCAGCGGGGCTTCAGGCACCAGACCAGCAGGCGCCGTTCCCATATCGAGCGCGTTCAATTCGCTGACATCCACGGCGCATAAGGTGTCGGCATCCACATAAAGGAAGCGATCCACATCCAAAATCTGGGGCACCGCCAGCCGGTAGTAAGTGGCCCAACTGCCATTCAGCGACGGAAATCCTACAAATGCCGACGCTTCCACCCGCCGCAATTCCAGAGCGAACGGCTTGGCCAACGCGGCCAGGGTCTGGCGCAATAACGCCATATCCGACTCATCCAAGGCATCGCTAAAAACCACGAATCGGGTTTGCGCCACCAACGGACTGATGCGCGCCAGCAATGAATACGCCGCGACATGAAGTCCCGGCAAAACCCCACGGTCAGCGCAAAAAACGATATTCATTAATTTTTAGACTGCTGGAAACAACGCGGGGAGATTCCTTGCCGGGTTTAATTTTTGTGCCCTTACGGCTACGGGTTATTAACGGCTGGCCTGACCTTAAAACCCAAATCATTCATCAGCTTAAATTGTTGTCGGGTTGGCGGTCCGGCTTGTAATCCAGCCATCCACCGTTGGCCATAACGCCCTAGCCGCAACCGTTCAGTAAACCGCAGCCATAATTCCAACGTCGCCAGCAAACAACCTGGCAATTGGGCAACCTGGCCGTCCAACTCACGAATCAAATCCGGCGGTGCGTCTGGCACTGCCCGCAAATAGCGCAAATGCTTTCGCATATTGGCCAGAAAAATGGCCCGGCTGAATCCATCGGCCTTTTGCCCATGGCTTTGCGCTTGCCGGCCAATCCGCTGCACACAACGCGCCCAATCCAACACCCGGTGGTTTTGTGGAGCGCCTCCGTCCTGGCTTAAATTATTGTCGGAGTTCACCCGGTAAAGCGTCAATGTGTTTTCGGCAAAAACCACCCGGGGCGAACCCGCCAACAACCGCAAAAAAAACTCCATATCTTCGCCATAACGGACATCCGTTTCATAGCGGGAGGCACCCAGGAGAAACGAGCGGCGAAATAATAAGCTTTGAAACACCGTGAACCAGCCACGCAACACCCACCCCTTCAAGCTCACTCTTGGCGGTGGTAACGACTGCTGCAAAACGCACGTTTGCAAGGTCACTTGCTGGTCGCTGATGAAAACATGCGCCCACGGACCAAACGCAATGTCCGCCCCGGTTTCCTCTAGGCATTTTGACTGTGCCTCCAATTTGTTGAGGGATAACAGGTCGTCACTGTCTTGAAACTGGATATAGTCACCGGTCGCAAGCGCCAGCCCGGCATTGCGCGCCGCACCGGGACCTTGATTCGCCTGCTGAATCAACCTGACCCTGGTTCCAAACGAACGGATGACCGCGACGGATTCATCCGTGGAGCCGTCATCAACCACGATGATTTCTTGTGGCGGCTGGGTTTGAACCAGCAGGTTTTTGATGGTTGCAGCAATCAACACCTCGCGGTTGTAATTGGGGATGATGACAGAAACCCGGCTCATTTGGAGATATTTAACCTCACTTGGCAGCAACGGATTCCACCAGCGCAAGCATTTGTGCCGCCCAATCCTTGGGCACAACCTGATCGGCACGGGCGAACGCTGCGCGGCCCATTTCCTGCCAGCGTCCGCGTTCGGCCCAGGCTCGTTCCAATGTTTCTCGGATGATTTCCGGATGCATTCCCGGAGACACAAAACCATCCACGCCATCCCGGACCAATTCTGCGTTGCCACCGGCCCGCGTCACCAGCGCCGGCCGGCCGCAAGACATGGATTCAATCAAGGCCAGCGGCATGCCCTCACGGGAAGACGGTAGAATATGCAGGTGGTGGCACCTCCAAATCTCCCTGAAATCAGCAACATAGCCACCGATGCTTGCCTTATTCTGCAATCCGTAAATGTTTATGAGCTGCCGGATATGATCTTCATCCGGTCCCGACCCGAAGAATGTCAAAGACCAGTTCCGGTTTTTCCAATTATCGGTGGCCAATGCTTCCAGAAGTTGATCCTGGCGTTTGTCGCCCACTTCAAACCTGGCTACTTCGGCCATGCACAGCAAACGATCGGCTGTGTCTGGCCAGGGCAAGGGCTGCGGCATCGGGGTGCGGACTGGATTCATGACCATCCGCGCTTTCGGAAACCGCCAGGCCAGTTGTCGTTCCGCCAGTTGGTAGTTGTGTTGAGACAAGAAAATCACCAGATCGGCGCGCTGGTAAATCGCCCGCAGGGAATCACGAATATACGGTTCTTGAACTACGCCTTCGGCATTGGACTGGATAAAAAAAATGAGGGGCGACCGGGAACGCTCAATCTCCGGTAACAAATCGGGAAACCACGCACAATCGGCAATGCCGCCGGTGGAAATGAAGATGGCGTCGTAGCGTTCGGCAAAGAACCGTTTGAACCGGGAATGCCAACCCCGCACGGCCAACCGTCGCGTCAATGGCGTCAGATCCCCACGCGCAGACACGACTGCGCCGGCTTGGCGGAGAGCGCTTACTTGTTCTGACTTTGAAACCTTTTCGGGCAACAGAAGGTTAAGCGCGTGCCCCTTGGCCAAGGCGTAAGCGGCAAATATCCTCCAAGTTTCCTCGCTGCCTGCCCACGAGTAGAGGTTGCCGGTGGTTGAAACGACGCCGATTTTCATGCTTCACCCCTCATTTTCCTCCAGTTGATCCAATTTTATGCCTCAGTCGGGTAAAAGGGCGTTCAACAAAATAGTAGCTGGCCGCAGCAACGCCCAAAGAGCAGACCATTCTAACAGGCAGATACATCATGAAATGCGGCAGGTTGGGGGCGAAGAAAAAAAACTGCTGCCACAGATATAAGCTGTAGGAAATGGCGCCAATACCGGAAAGCAATGGGAAGTTCAATAGCTTGCCCCCCAACAGTTGAGTTGAGTTGGTTGCCAGTGCAATCATGATGGCACAGACACCCATGCCCAATTGCAGTGTGATCAACTCCTGCTGCAATACGTCGGAAAGTGTCGTCATGTTGCCAAAACACGGGAACAAACGGCTTTGAAAGGAAAGCCACCACGCTGCCACTATTAAAATACTTCCGCTGATAAAAAGTTTGTCCCCGGTCATCCGGCTCAATGCAATATATCCATGCGCCTTCCATAATAAAGCGAGCACACAGCCCATGAGAATGAAGTCAAAACGGACCAAGTTCATGACAAAAACATGTTGCGACGGCAAAAGCCACACCACGCTCACAATCCTCATCACCGGGAATGCTGCCAACAAGAATATCGCAGCCTTGAGACGCCATGGGCGCGGAGCAAAGAAAAGCGCCAATGGCCAGAATAAATAAAATTGTTCTTCCAGCGACAAACTCCAAAAATGGGCGGTGATTTCCACGCCGCCAACCAGATTGCGAAAGAAAAAAAGTACGGCTAAAAAATCCTTGGTGGTCACTCCCACCCCGGCGTAATACGCATAAACGCCAACGCAAGAAACATAAATCGCCACCGGCGGTACGATGCGGAAAAACCGCCTTACCCAAAATCCTTTCAAACTGATCTTCCCGTTCCGCGCCTCCTCTCGCAGCAGCAAGTAAGTGATCAAAAATCCGCTAATGACAAAGAAAATTGGCACCCCGAAGGTTCCCAGGGGAAATGTGGCCTGATTGATAATTTTCACAGCATGGTCAGGCAAATGCAGGTGTTGATACCACACCGAATGAAGCATCAGCACCAGCAATATTGATACGCCGCGCAATCCATCTAAACCAGGCAGGCGTGTGCTCTGGCATTCCATATTCATTGACCGCCCACCTTCTTGGCCGGCACGCCCGCCCAGGTTTCGCCGCTGGGAATATTCTTCGTGACGACTGCACCCGCGCCGATGATGGCGTGGTCACCGATCTTCACCCCTGGCAAGATGGTCACATGGCAGCCAATCCACACATTTTTCCCGATGAACACATCTGCCCCGACATAGCTTTGACGTGCATACGGAATGTCTTTCCGCTGCGTGCCATGGTTTTCCGTGATGACATAACTGTGCGCCCCGATCATCGTATCTGCACCAATCTCCAGTTTATGGCTCGATGTTCCAAAATAGGAATATGGCCCCGCATAAACCTGCTCGCCCAGATGAATTGAGCCTGCCTGCTCGCCCATCCAGAAGATGACGCCTTGATCGAGATGGACTCCCTTACCTAAGATCAACCGGTCATCGAGGGCTGAAAGTTCCCCCTGCACGCGAATGGACGGTTCAAGCAGTCGGCCCGACTGGCGCTGACGAACCAGCCAACGCCAGCGCCGCCAACCGTGCAGCACGTCGGAACGCGGCGTGTCAAAGCATGAGGCGGGTGCAAACGCACGATATTTGGCGTAGAGATATTGGGAGATGTTCAGAATCATTTAGTCCATCACAAAATACACGTTGCAGCTAAATAAACTGATGCTCGCTGAGCCGGGTTTACGATTTCCAACCTTTGACTTCCCGGGATAGCTTTCGTGGCCCTTCTCATTTCCGGTTTTCACGTTTCACCTTCCGCTTTTGGCACTCCACGGTTTCGTGGATTTTTTGCACCAGTCCGCCATGGATTTTATCCGGGTGAAACCGGTCCTCATACATCCGGCGCGCATGATGAACCAAGGCGGACTGGCGATCCGGCGCGTTGCACACGGCCATAATTTTTCCCAGCATCACCGCCGCATCCGGCTGGGTGCAGATTTCGGCCGAATCAAATTCCTGCGCCACCCGCACGGCGGAGCAGTATTCCGGCCCCCAGACGAGGATGGGTTTTTGATAGGAGAGATAATCCAGAAACTTGGTTTTGAAACTGGTCCGCTCCACCTGCGCGCACCGCTCATCAAAGCCCATGGGTAGAATCAACGCATCCGCCCCGGCCATTTCCTGGCGCAATTGTTCAAACGGAAGATGCCCGCGATAAATGTGCTGCGACTTGGCGTATTCGGCAAACTTCCGGCTCCAGCTTGGATTGCTGCCATAGAACCGGAACTCCACCGGCGCGGAATGTGCCTGCGCGGCCATGACCAAATGTTCTAGCATCGGCCCATACCAATCGGCAAGACTGCCGGCAAACACCACCACGAACCGACGGTCGGTCTTGACGAAGGGTCGGAATGGAGACAGCGCATCCGCCATGGGTGCCCCCATCGGATAAAGGATGTGAGCATTGGGATGCGGACCGAGCGCTTCCTGCATTCCTTCACAGGTGCAAAAAGCCAGATCAGCCTCCTGATAAAAACGCCGAAACCGGCTTTCAATCATCCGGTGATAAATAGAATGCGCCGGAAACCAGCCATAGCTGAACCAATCGTTAAAACTGGCCGCCAATGGCACTTTCAACCGGCGAGCAACCTGCTCGGCCACCAACGCGCTATAGTCCCAACTCCCGGCAATGGTGAAAACCAAATCTGGATTGAATGATCGGGCGACCTGCCACACAGCTGTCGGCACGCGTCCCCAAGCCGTCAAAGAATGCAGCCCGTATAGCCAAGGCATCAGCCGGGTGCGTAACAACCGGTTTGTCAACCTGGAAGGGCCAAAAATCGTCGGCTGGTAGGAAACTGATTGGGCAGGAAATGTTCCGCAATTGGTAATGACTTTGATTTCAAAATCCGGCCGGGCGACGAAATGTCGGTAAAACGCCATCGCCCCACCCCAGGTCGGGGTTGGCGGAGTGAAGCTTAAGTAAAGAACTTTCAATTTAGAACCCAATGGCCTTGAAACCCCGATTCAAATTATCTTTTCCGGATTGAAGATATCAAAATCAAGCCGCTCTGGATGATTTGCACTTTCGTACCGTAACGGGAATTCGACAATTTTAACCAATTAAATTACAGCTGGATCTTTCAAGGTTTGTCGTCCGTTTTCCAGCCGGATCACGCGGTTGCAGCGTTCCAAGGTGCTCAGACGGTGGGCGATGGTAATGATGGTCAGGGTTCCCTGCAATCGGTGGATGGTTTCCATGACGGCAAGTTCTGTCTGGTGATCTAAAGCGCTGGTAGCCTCGTCCAAAATCAATACTTGAGGCCGGTGAAATAGTGCGCGGGCCAGCCCAATGCGTTGACGCTGTCCACCCGAAAGCCGCACACCTCGCTCGCCCACGGTCGTTTGAAAACCTAGCGGCAGTTCTTTTTCAATGAAGTCAAGGATTTGCGCCCCTTGGGCCGCCTCTCGCAAGGCCACTGGATCCACCGACGACGGTTCTACACCGAAGGCGATATTTGCCGCAATGGTGTCATCCAGCAGATAGATGTCCTGTGGCACATAGCCGATCATCTGCCGCCAAGCAGTCAGATTTATTGGCGTGAGCGTCTCGTCATCCACGCGGATTGCGCCAGCCTGTGGCGTGTGCAAACCCAGCATCAGATCTACGAGCGTGGACTTGCCTGAACCGGATGGCCCGGCGATGCCCACGGATTCGTTTCTGGCGATGGTAAGATTGAAATTTTCCAGCAATGGCGCGGTGGCACCCGGATAATGAAAGGTGATGTTCTCTAACCGCAGTTCCTTTTGAAAAACAAGCGTCGTGGTGGACGGAGTCGCGACGGGCGGAATGTCCGCCGCTTCCTCCTCAATGACAAGAACCTCCGTTTCCAATTGGGTCAGCGTGTAATGATTGGTCGCCACGGATACCAACTGGCTGTAGAGCAACTGCAGCGCCGGCAACAAGCGGTATCCTGCAAAGGCCATCACGGTGAGATTGGGCAGGATGTCGGTAAAAGAACGGCCCCGGAGAGCCAGCACCACCACGATGGCCATGAGTCCACCAAAAGCCACCGGCTCGATCAGATAACGCGGGCCGTTGCTGTAGATCTGGACTTTGCTTTGAAACTGCCCGATCCGGGCAGAATGTTCCAGAGCCCGATTCATGAAGTGGCGGCTCTTCCCATGAACCAGCACTGTCTTGATGCCTTGAAGGAACTGATTGGTATTTTTTCCAAAACCAACGATGTGCAACTGCAATCCGGCACTTACAGCCCGAGTCCGAGGGCGAAGCCACAGGAATACCAAAAGGTAAAATCCGCCAAAGACCAGCATTGCCCCCAGAGCCGACCATGGCTGGACGAAGAAAACCGTGCCGACCAGCAACACGACCAGCACCAGCCGAGTAAGGATTTCGCCGACCGGCAGCAGCACTGTATTGATAAATCCCTGAATATCCCAGAGCCGTTGAAACAGTTCGGCAGAATTCCTGCGAAGAAAGAAGGCATAAGGTTGGCGGGCATAGGATTCAAACAGACGACCTCGAAGCCAGTGGCAGAAGCCGTAGGCATAACGTATTCGCAAGATCTCGCTCACCATACTACCCAGACTGGCAAACACCAGCATGGCGATGGCAAAGCAGCCAGCCCCGACAAGCAGCTGGTTTGTGGACAACGGCGGGAAAAAATGCAGCAGCCAGCCCCCGAAATTTGATTTTCGCAGACGGTCAGGATCGGCGGCCAGGGCAAAGAATGGAAAAACGGAGGTGACACCAACAAGCTGGAGCAGGCCATTGAACAAGATCAAACTCAGCACGGCGAACAACTTCAGCCGGCCATAGGGCAGCGCCATGCGGTAGCAGCGGGTCAGCAGACGGAGAAAAGAGAAAAACATGAGCGAACAATAATTAAAACTTGAGACCGGAAATCTTAAAACAACAACTACAAAGCAGGGAGCCAGAGAACTGTTAAGATTAAGGCAAATCTAGTTAAGTAGCCCGTGCCCCCAATATCAGAGTTTAGCGTTTCAGCTTTTCCGTTTCACCCAGGCGGCGTGGATTTCCACAAAGGTGGTCTTCAAATCCTTGGTGATGCTCCAGCCGGGATAATGCGCCTTCATCTTGTCAAGGTTTGAGATGTAGCAGATGTGGTCGCCGGAACGGTTCTGGTCCACATACTCATAATTCATCTTCTTGGCGGAGATGGCGGCGATAAGGTCGAAGGCTTCAATGATGGAAACCGAGTTCGCCCGGCCACCGCCAAGGTTATAAACCTCGCCCTGGCGCGGCGCGGCGATGAACCGGCGCATGAACTGCACAACATCATGGCTGTGGATGTTGTCGCGCACCTGCTTGCCTTTATAGCCAAATATCTTTTAAGTGCGGCCTTCGAGATTGCACTTTATCAGGTAGCTTAAGAAGCCGTGCAGTTCCACGCCGCTGTGGTTGGGGCCGGTGAGGCAGCCGCCGCGCAAGGCACAGGTGGGCATGCCAAAATAACGCCCGTATTCCTGCACCATCACGTCCGCGGCGACTTTGGACGCGCCAAAGAGGGAATGTTTAGACTGGTCAATACGGAAGGTTTCCTTGATGCCATCAGCGTAGGCGGGATCGGCGTAGTCCCATCTTTTTTCCAGTTCCTTCAACCCGATCTCGTTGGGCGCGTCACCATAGACCTTATTGGTGCTCATGTGGACGAACGGTGATTCAGGGCAGGCCAGGCGCGCGGCCTCGAGCAGGTTCAGCGTGCCGCCGGCGTTCACGTCGAAATCGTCGAACGGACGGCTGGCGGCGAGGTCGTGGCTCGGCTGCGCGGCGGTGTGGACGATGGCGGCGGGTTTCAGTTCCCTGAGCAGTGCGAGGACGGCGGGGCGGTTGCGAATGTCGAGCTCGTGATGTGAAAAATTTTTCAGCGAGCCAAGAAGGCGCTGCTGGTTCCATCGGGTATCACCGCCGGGGCCGAAGAATTCGGCGCGCATATTGTTATCCACGCCGTGAACCTGCCAGCCGTCGCGGCTGAAGGATTCTACGACTTCGGAACCGATGAGGCCGGACGAGCCGGTGACGAGGAGGATTTTCATAAATCAGAATAATTGACGCGAAATTCCACGTTCCAAATTGCTTGCTGGCAGACTTCGTCCCGGTCAATTCGCAGTTGCGCTTTCGCAGCCACGATCTACAAGTCGGAACATTGCCGTGTTCATTTTCTTATGAGGCGGGGGATAACACCCCTGCGCTGGCGGCCAGCAATCATTGTCCGTCGTTGCTATCCGGGCCCTCATTTCCGCCGCCCATGAATGATGGCCTAAAGCCTGCATTTTATGAACCTTTTTCCGCCTCCTCGGTATTGACCGCATAATACTCGGCATATTTGTAGGAGTAGTAAGAACGGGCGGATGCATCCGAACGGTTCAAAACCAGCCCCAACACTTTGGCTTGGCGTTGGAAAAGAAGTTCGAGCGCTTCCCGAACCGCCCGGGCGTGGGAGAAGCGGCTGCGCACCACAAACAGGGTGCCGTCCACCTTGGGAGCCAGCGTAGAGGAGTCGTCCGCCGCAAACACCGGACTGCAGTCAATGAGTACGTAATCGAATCGCTCACGGAACCGCGCAATGATCTGGTCGAATGCCAGGCTTAAAAAAAGATCGCCAGGGTTGCGACTAACGCTGCCCCGGGCAATGAAGGAAAAATTAGGCAAATCGGTCGCCTGAATAAATTGATCGACGTTGTCGGGCTGGCGCAGTAACTCGTTCAAGCCGGGTTTGGACTGTAATTTTAAATTTTCATGGATATGCCCTTTACGCAAATCGGCGTCAACCAGCAGCACCTTGGATCCGCCCAAGGCCATGGCCCGGGCCAGATTGGTGGCGACCGTGGACTTGCCCTCGTTCGGCACGGCGCTGGTGATAAGCAAAATCCGGGGTTTCTGGCCATCCACGGTCAGGTAAAGCAGCGCCGAGCGGAGATTGCGGTAGGACTCGGCAAACATATGCCGGTCATCATTGTCATTCAGGAGCGCCAGCGGCCCCAAGCCCGACATTTCGGGGATTTCCGGCACCTGGCCCACGACACTGTCGCCAAACTTTTCCGTCACCTCAACCAGTGAATTAAACCGGTCATCACGCACGGTGATCAGAAAAACGATGCCAAAGCCCAATCCCAGCCCAATAATGGCTGCCTGGGTCAGCATGGTTTTCCCCTCCTTGTAGGAACGCTTCGCCGGCGAGGCAGCCTCGAGAATGGCGAGGGTCTCTTGATCGATATTCCGGCTGATGTCCACGTTTTGCAGGAGGGCCGAGAGGCGTTCATACATCCCCTGATTGCGCTGGATATTCTGCTTGAGGCTGTCCGCCGTGGCGATGCGCTGATTGGAGTCGGATATCTTGGCTTCCCACTCTTTGACGAATTGCTGTACGCCGTCAATTTTGATCTGCAGGGCCTGGCGGGCGGTGTCGATCTGCTCGTGATTTTGCTGGCGGTAAAAATCAGCCAGCTTTTGGGCGCGGGCAATTTCCTCGTCCAGCTTGACCATTTTGGGGTGCTTGGGGCGCAGGTATTTGGCCAGCCGTTCACGCTGCAACTGGAGCAGTTCGATTTCCCGGTTGGCATCCTGCCGCCCGGAAGCGGAGGTGTCGCCGACACCGGAACTGCGGAGTGATTCATAAAGCTTGTCCGAGGTGTTGTTCGTGTTCCCGCTGTCCCAGGCCCCTTCCAACTCCCGGGCGGCCAGTAGCTTCATCTGGAGTTGATAATCGGACAGTTCGGTTTTCAACTTGGCCAGGTAGCTGGCCTCGATGGTGCTTTCTTCCTGCAACACCGCAAAGTTATTGCTCCGTTCATATTCGTTTAGGGCCGCCTGCCCCTGCTTCATGTCCTGCTCCAGCCGCTGGACTTGTTCAGAAATGGAGGCCAGCGTGTCGCCGGACACCTCGCGCCGGATATTCTTGCGATACTCCAGATACTGCTGCATGATGGAATTTAGATAGGCCGGAGTGAAAGACGGATTGGCGCTGCTCGCTTCAATCGTGTAAACCGAACTCTTGGGCGTGGAAAAAACCTGGATGTCCACCGGAATCGGTTCACCGTTCTGGTCGAGGATGATTTCGTTGGTGCCCACCACCTGCATTCGCTTCAATGTCAAATTCCGCAACATTTTGCTGCGCAACAACTCAGCTTGCGTGCCGAGGAAATTATCCCGGTCCTCGGTGAAGGCCGCCCCGCCGGCGAGCTGAATTTTTTCGGTTTCCCACATGCTCCCGTAGGAGACAAAGGTGGGCGGGGTCAAAAAAAAGATCGCAATGGCCGTGCTGAAGCTCAAGGCCAGGGCAGCCACCGGAATCCACCAAAACCTGCGCAAAAAAAACAGGAATTTATGCAGGCGAAATTTCGGCGCCGCGGGGGGGGGGCTGCCGGCCATCGGCTCCATCAACTGGAAACCCGGATCCGACGGCGGAACTGGTATTAAATCTTTCATGCTCGATTAAAACCGAATCATCCGCTCGGGAATAAAAATGAGGTCGCCGGGCAACAACGGCAGGTCATCCTCGGTCTGGCCCTTTTCAAATATCCGGGCCACATTGATGACAAAGGCCTTTTTTTCCGCCGGGCCGGTCCCCGTGCTGCGCGTAACCCGAACATTTTTTTGGTCGGCGAAATCGGTAAAGCCGCCGGCCCGCAAAATGGCTTTGCTCACCGTCAACGACTCATCGCTGGAAATTTCCTGCGGCCCCGGCGCGCGAATGGCGCCCACCAGATAGATCTTGCCCCGGCTGCGGGGCTTGGAGTCTACGGCGATGATGACGGTGGCTTGACGGTAATATTCTTTTTCCAGTTCGGTCTTGAGGGCAAGTGCCAATTCCTTGCTGGTTTTGCCGACCGCCGGATAGCGGCCGATGTAAGGTACCTGCACATCGCCCGAATCCGTGACGGTGAGGTTTTTTGGGTCATCCTCGTCTTCAATGATTTGGAAGCTCAATTGATCGCCAATCGCCAGCCGGTATTTGTCGTCCAAGACATTGAAGGCGTTGGTGGATGTAAGCATGGCCGCTGCTATCACCGGTGCGTCCACCGCTTTATTAACCAAAGCATCCGCCGCCATCAGCTCGCTGGCCGCGCCGGGCAAAAAAAGTCCGCCCATGACCGCTACGGAAATGGTTAAACAGCACACCCGCCAACGCTGCAGGCAGGCGCTTAACATTTCTAGCGATGGTCCGGCGGTAAACTGGTTTGGACGGCAGGTCATTTGGGGTGATAAGTCAATTGCAGCCCGACGAGATTTTGGGTGTATCCGTCGTTGGGGGTGCTGGATGAGCGCAGGGTAAGCCGGTAATTAAAACCCAAATCGAGCCGGCGCGTAAGCGGATGCTGGAGTTTTATTTCTCCGCCATACCAGTCAAAAGTGCCGTTCGGATTCCCGGGCAAGCTGCCCGAACTGCCCACTCCTTGATCTCCGTGCTCATAAAACAGGGAGGTGCTAAAGCTCAAATCCTTGATGATTTTCCAGTTGATGTTCGGGCGGACATACCAGTCTTCCACCAGATCCGACGAAGTGCCGAGTTGTACTTCGTGGCCGGCTTCCAGTGAGTAATTCACGGAATCCATCGGTTCATGCGCCAGGTTCAAACTGGCATACCAGGTATTCTGGCTGGAGGTTTGGATCCGGGTTGAAGTCTGGGCATTGGTGGTGCTTGTGTTTTGAAATTGATAGGTGGCATAGCCGCCGCGGGCGGTGACTCTCAAGTAAGCGCTGGGCCGGAACTCGGCAAAGGCACCGGCGGTATAGGCGTCATTATTGTTCAACACCGTCTGCTCATACCGCGTAAAGGCGGCGGTGGATTCCAGCCCGACGGTCAATTGGGGATGCACTTGGAAACCGGCCCGGACAAAAAGCATTTCGGCGGCGTGAGTGATGTTGTCGAACTGCGCGCTGGTGGAGACGATGTTCTGGTGGTCGTAACCTGCGGACAAGGTGATCTGGTTCAAATCCCACGTGCCGGAAAGGCCGGCGGTGTTCTGAAAGGTGCCGTAGCTGGCGGTGTTCGCTACCGTTCCATTGTTGGCCGAATCCTGCACATAACTCATCCAGTCGTGGAGATTAATCGTGACATCCTTGATGCCGATGTCGAATGAAAGCCCGGTTCCGGAGGAGGAATTCAAATCAAATGTGCTCAAGTTGGGGTGCTTGAGATAGCGGTCGTAACCGACGGAAACATCCAGATACAGCAGATTGCGCTGGGTGAAGGGATAGCTGGCCGTAATCCCAACGGCCGGCTTAACAATGTAATCATCGAGAACATTCGTCTCGGAAAGGTTCACATTGTCGTTCCACTCAATGCCCACCGAGGGGAGGACCAGTAAGCGGAAGTCGCCGTCCTTAAAAGTATAATCCTGGGATTGCATTTGCTTGTCCCGGGCCGCTGATGCGGATTCACCCACCAGGGAATTTTTCAAAGCCTCCTGTGCCGGGGCAGCCAAGCCGGCCAGCAGCATGAACATTGCAATCCACCAACCAGCAACCCAGTCCAGGGGCGCGCAGCGTGGAAACCGGGCGTGGCCGGCGTTTCTGGAAGCTTGATCCAAAGCCTGAACCGGCATTTTTTTCAGATGTGAAATCATGTTTTCAACGATTAGCTGCTGATTGATTAAATCTTCTTTTGGCAACTCAACAGTAAGCAAAATGCTTGCCTTAATACAATAAAACGGCTGTTTTCAGATTTTTTCATTAAGAATTATACTCCATTTCAAGGCTTTCCCGAAAAATAGCATCAACCTAATCGAGGATGATGCCAGTTGCAATGGGGTTAATACCCCAGCATATTCTAATTGACACTTGACCGGATATCGAAAGGGTGCAGGAGAAAATATCGTCTTCGCCATTATTTCCATTGACCGGCTTCACTTTTCTGATCCAGTCCATGAGTTAGTCCTGGGACATGGTTGAGTTTATGTTTTTGTTTGTTCTTTGTCCATCCCCTGCATAGGGAGGGCGAAGCCCGACCGGAG
>CAIQEI010000123.1 GCA_903870815.1 uncultured Verrucomicrobia subdivision 3 bacterium | reverse complement strand
CCGGCGTGGATGTCGAAGACGTACTTGTGGGTGAGCGCACTCCAGAGCAGATAACCGGCGGTGCTGTGGACGACGCCTTTGGGTTTGCCGGTGGAGCCGGAGGTGTAAAGGATGAAGAGATAATCCTCGGCGTTGAGCTTAGCGGCCGGACAATCGGCGGAGGCCTTGGCCATCAAATCGTGATACCAGGCATCGCGGACGGGAACGAAGCTGCACGGCTCGGCGGTGCGCTGGACGACGATGACGTGCTGGATGCTCGGCGTGTGCTTGAGCGCGGCGTCGGCGAGTTCCTTGAGCGGAATGTGTTTGCCGGCGCGCAGCGAGACGTTGGCGGTGACGAGGAGCTTGCACTCGGAGTCGTTGATGCGACCGGCCAGCGCATCGGAGCTGAATCCGCCGAAGACGACCGAATGAACCGCACCGATTCGTGCGCAGCCCAGCATGGCCACCGCGGCTTCGGGAATCATCGGCATGTAGATGGCCACGCGGTCGCCCTTCTGGATGCCTAGGGATTTTAGCACGTTCGCAAACTTGCAGACTTCGGCGTGCAGTTCCGCGTAGGTGATGCGTTTCACTTCTTCCTCGGGTTCGCCCTGCCATATGATGGCGGTCTGCTGGCCGCGCGTCTGGAGATGGCGGTCGAGGCAATTGACGGTGACGTTGAGTTCCCCGTCCGCGAAATACGTGTGCTCGATCTTCCGGGCGGCGGTGTCCCAGGTGTGCTTGCCGGCGACGGTGGGGGGCTTGAACCAGTCGAGGGTTTTTGCCTGTTCGAGCCAGAACTTGTCGGGATCCTTGATGGATTGCTCGTACCAGGAGTTGAATTGGGCGGCGTTGAGGTGCGCGCGCTTGATGACTTCGGGCGACGGCGGGAAGGTGCGGCTTTCGTGGGAAAGGGATTCAGTGGAGATGGCCTGGTCGCTCATGGTGATGCGGATATGATTCGGGAATTTCTGAAAATACCACCTCGGTGTCAATCGCAACCGCTGGGCACGCCCATCGTCATCGGGCGCATCGCCCGGACCAAACCTGGCGTCCCGGCTGATGACCCGGTGTTCGGCACGCCGGCGGCTCGGTTCTTCGCGCTCTGGGATTGCGGTTCACTTTTCCGCCGGTATCATGGCGACGTTTCGACATGACTATTTTACGATACATCTTCGTGGCGCTGGAAGTGGTGCTGCTGTTCAACCTGCTCATCGGTGTCCACGAGCTGGGTCATTTCCTCGCCGCCAAATGGCGCGGGCTCAAGGTTGAGCGCTTCGCCATCTGGTTTGGCAAGCCGCTTTGGAAAAAGAACATCGGCGGCGTGGAATACGCCCTGGGCTGGATCCCCGCCGGCGGCTACGTTGCCCTCCCGCAGATGGCCACGATGGAGACCATCGAGGGCAAGGCCGATTCGGATAAACCCGCCGAGCCGCTGCCGAACGTTTCGCCGCTGGACAAAATCATTGTCGCTTTCGCGGGGCCGCTGTTCAGTTTTCTGCTGGCGTTTGTTTTTGCTGTCGTCGTCTGGCAGGTTGGCAAACCGGATAACGGAGCGGATAATTCCAGCGTCGTGGGCTGGGTGGATCCGGCCGGTCCCGCCGCCCAAGCCGGCTTGCAGCCCGGCGACACGATTCTGGAAATTGACGGCCATCCGGTGCATCACTTTTCGCCGATTTCCAGCATGGCGGACAGTGTAACCTGGCGCATTGTCACCAGTGAACACACGAACATCGTCATCAAATATCTGCGCGACGGCCGGGAGACGACGGTTTCCGCCACGCCGTTTCATCGCAAGACCAAGGTGTTTAATTTGTTTGGTTTGGTGAATATTCCCTTGGAACGCAAGGCGCTCCGTCAAATCCTGATCACCGCCGCCGGCAAGGCAACCATCTTCGAAGTTGCCACCAACAGTCCTGCCGCCATTGCCGGCCTGAAGGCGGGCGACGAGATCGTGAAGGTGAACGGCGAGAAAATATACAGTCCCTTCGCGGTGGATTTTGCTCAGCAGGCGATGAGCAATACCGTCATCAAACCGCTCACGCTCACCGTGCGGCGCGGCGATGAACAGTTTGACCGTATGCTCACGCCGGTTTTGCCGCTGCAGCCGACCAATGCCTATCCGCTCATCGGCATCCTCGCCTGGCAGGGGGAAACCAACACCACGCTCGTCCATCCGGGCCCGCTGGCGCAGATTCAGACCAGCGCGGGCCAGATTTTCAACACGTTTGCCGCGCTGTTTTCCAAAAGCGAGATCGGCGTCCAACAGCTCGGCGGCGCGGTGATGATCATCCGCGTTTATAGCAACCTGTTTCAGGACGAGGACGGCTGGCGGCGGGTATTGTGGTTCAGTGTCATCCTCAACGTGAACCTCGCCTTGATCAATCTCCTGCCGCTGCCGGTGCTGGACGGCGGCCACATCACCTTGTCGCTCATCGAATGGATTCGCCGCCGGCCCGTGCATGCCAAAATTCTGAACCTGATCCAGACGGGCTTTGCCGCGCTGCTCATCACGTTCATGCTTTACATCGCGTTCTTCGACACCGGCGACTGGCTGCGCAGCGCGCATGCCGACCGCGACGTGCCGATTGTTTTTGCCGCGCCGAAATAAGAAACTGATTTTATGCGCTACTGCGAATCCCCGTATCATTATCAACGCCGGAAATCCCGCGAGATCGTCATCGGCGATCCCGCCCACGGCGGCGTTATCATCGGCGGCGATCATCCGGTTGTGAAGCAGTCCATGATCACCTGCGACACGATGGACACCGCCGCCAGCGTGCAGCAGACGCTGGATCTCGTTGCCGTCGGCTGCCAGATCGTGCGCATCACCGCGCCCACCGTGAAGGACGCCGCAAACTTGCAAACCATCGTTGCCGAGTTGCGCGCGCGAAAATGTTTTGTGCCGATCGTCGCCGACATCCATTTCAAACCCGAGGCCGCTATGGAAGCGGTAAAATGGGTCGAGGTCGTCCGCGTGAACCCCGGCAACTATGCCGACACCAAAAAGTTCGCCATCAAGGAATACACCGACGCGCAATACGCGGAAGAGTTGAAGCGCATTGAGGAGAAGTTCACCCCGCTCGTCCTCGAGTGCAAGCGGCTCAAGCGCGCCATCCGTATCGGCACCAACCACGGCTCGCTCTCCGATCGCATCATGAACCGCTTCGGCGATTCGCCGCTGGGGATGATTGAGAGCGCGTTGGAGTTTGCCCACATCTGCCGCAAGCACGAATTCCATAACTTCAAGTTCTCGATGAAATCGAGCAACCCGAAGGTGATGATCGAGTGCTACCGCCTGCTCGTTGCGCGGCTAAATGAGTTGGACGAACTGGAATTCAATCCGCAATCCGCCATCCGCCATCCGCAATCGTGGAATTACCCCATCCACCTCGGCGTCACCGAAGCCGGCGAAGGCGAGGACGGCCGCATCAAGTCAGCCATCGGCATCGGGTCGCTGTTGTGCGACGGGTTAGGCGACACCATCCGCGTCTCCCTCACGGAAGATTCGCCGCATGAGATTCCGGTGTGTCGCGATCTGCTCGCGCTCATTCCCAAGCTGACCAATCACGATTCACGATTCCACGATTCAAACTTTCCCTTCGACCCGTTCCATTTCGAGAAGCGCGAAACGCCGGAGATTGAGCTGAACGAAACCATCAAGTGCGGCGGGGAGCAGCTTATCCGCGTCGTGGTCACACGCGCGACCTGGGACAAGGTCGCGCCAAAGATCCGTCCGAAGGATGACGTGCGGCCGGAGGCAGTCTATGAGGACTTGAACCTCGCCGAAATTGACCCGACCCAGGATTTTGAAATCAACTGCGAGACGCAGTTGGTGACTGTGAAAGACGGCGTGAAGCTGCCGGCCATCACCGCCTTTCGGCTGCTCGCGGCGAAATTGAAACGGCTGGGCCGGAACAATCCAATTCTGCTCAAGGATTGCCTCAACTTCAACGGTGGCCAGGTTGATGAAAACGCGGATTCAGCCGCCAAAAATCCCCCGGTTCACCTGGGTGGCTACGTACCGCTTGCGCCGAACCTTGCGCTGTTGCAGGCCGGCGTGGTCATCGGCTCGCTGCTGGCGGATGGCATCGGCGACGCAATTCTGGTGCGCGGCGAAAGCGGCGCCGGCCAGTCGCTGCGGCTGGCTTACAACATTTTGCAGGCCGCGGGCTGCCGCAGCTTCAAGACGGATTATGTCGCCTGCCCGAGCTGCGGTCGGACGCTGTTCAATTTGCAGACCGTCACCGCGCGCATTAAGGCGCGCACGGAGCATCTCAAGGGCGTGAAGATCGCCATCATGGGCTGCATCGTGAACGGCCCCGGCGAAATGGCCGATGCTGATTTCGGCTATGTGGGTGGCGCGCCGAACAAGATCAATCTCTACGTCGGCAAGACGCCGATCAAGTTCAACATCCCCGAAGCCGAGGCGGTGGAACGCCTCGTGGACCTCATCAAGGAGCACAACAAGTGGGTGGAGCCGGAGGTGAAGGAAGCTGTTTAACGCTGGTTGCCCTTGAGCTCATTCAAGCGCGAGCCGGCCAGTCTGGCCTCCTCGGTTTCCCGTGGTGCGTATTTCAGGTATGACTCGTAGTTTTTGATCGCGGCGGGGGAGTCCTTCTGGCGGTACGCGATCTCGGCCAGGCCAAACCAGGCTTGGTACGTCTGGGGAATGGCTTTGGCCACTTCCTCGTAGTCCCTTCGGGCGGCATCAAGATTCCCGAGTTGGAGATAGGCGATGGCCCGGTTCAGCTGGGCGGCATAATTATTGCCCTGCAAGGCCAGCAAATGGGTAAACGGTGCAATGGCATCGTCATAGTTTTTTGACTGCAGCAGGGAAACGGCTTTGAGAAACAGGGCGTTGTTATCATCCGGTCTGGCCTCCAATATCTGATCGGCCGCCGCCAGGGCGTTGGAATAGTTTTCGGTGTGGATAAAAAGCCGGGCCAGCCAGAAGTGGGCATCGGTCAGGTCGGGGGCCAGGGCCTGCACCCGGTCAAACTGTTGGATGGCCTGGCGATAGAGGCCGTTTTTGGCAAAAGCCACGCCAATCTGGTAGCAAAAGTTCGGCTCGGCGAAGGGGCCGTCCTCCTGTAGCACCTGGTACCATTCTCTGCGGTTGCCGGACTTGTCTATGCTCGCTTTGGCTGGCTGCATGACGGGCGGCTTGCCGGCTTGCCGGTTTTGGTTGAACCCCAAATTGACCCGCGCCGCTGCATTATCCGGATTCAGGTCAACGGCCTGGCTGAAATATTTCGCTGCAGCTACATACTCCCCGCAAGTTTGCATCTCCACGCCCCAATAATCCAGGGCGCGCGCGTAGCTGGCGCCCACCAATTGAGCGCGACGATCCGGTTCACTCTCCAGATGCGCCAGCCTCAGGAACCGGTCGATCACGTTTGGGTGGGCGGGAGGTTCTGCTGGCTGCAGGGCGCGCAGCGTGCGCGGGATTTGGTCGGACATGGCGCCTTGCCAAAAGACCTGGTTTTCCGCCATCTGATCCCGGGTGGGTGCCGGGGCCTTTGAAATATTGGTGCCGTAAGGCCTTAGTTGGTAAACCAAACCGTGCATTTGTGGATAGAATGCCTCGAGATAGTAGCCAAAACTGGGATGCAGATAATACAGGTCGTGGCGCTGCCGGAGCGTTTCCAACATTTTTATGCGGACGAGCAGATTGCCGCACTCGGAGAAACGTTTATTGATCGCGCCGGCCAGCTGGAACTGGGGATATTTCTGATCTAGGAATTGCAGGTAGCTGGAATCGCCGAGGGCGGTTGTCTCGATCAACAAATGGCGGGGGAATTTTCCGTCGCGAGCCAGGGCCGCTTGAAAAGTGTACAACTCGAACGGGTCGTCGCATAGGATCACTGTTCCCTGCGCGGGCAATGACTTCTCCGCCAGGGTGAAATAGCCTTCCCAGGGATCGGCGTGCATCGACCGGATTCGCGGCAGGTTGAGATAAAGCAGCAGGCTGGGTACGGCTGCGAGCAGGAGCCCGATGCCGGCGGTGACCAGCATGTTGATCCCTTTCGTGACCGGCTGGCTCCTCCGCGCAGTTGGGGTTCGGGTTCCAAATACGATGAGGAAGTAGCCGCTGAAATACCCGATGCTTAACGCTCCCAAATAATAGAATGGGAGGAAGGCGAAACCCAGGCCCTGCTGGCGGGGGCTGAACGGACAGTCGAGCGCCACCCAGATGCCGGCGATCAGAAATGCCCCGTGAATCAGATGCAGCGCGATCCGGGAGAGATGTTCGCTCAGGCTGGGGGTTGGGTTTCTGAAAAAATATCCCCAGCGGTAGATGCCCATGAACAGAACCGGCAAAACCGAGGTGATGCTCAGCAGGAGCACCACGTCTTTGGGGAATTCCACCAGCATATGCTTGTAAGCAGCCAGCACCAGATGCAGCCCCGGCCCGAAATCGAGATGCCGGGCATGGGCGAGGCTCGCGATCAAGGGCGGCAGCAAAATCAATGAAAAACCGGCCAGACCGGACAGCGCCAGCCGCGTGAACAGGCGGAAATCGGCCGCCAGCGCGGACGCGACGGTCTCCGCTCCTTCCCGCCCCGCTTTTTTTTTCAGACTAAGTTTGAAATGTAGTGGCCTGGTCCAGAAGAGCGCCGCAACAAATAAGGGCAGGTACCCGACCATCGCCCAGTTGTTCGCCAGTTCCAATCCGTAAATGAATGCGAACCGGGTCAGCCAGGACATTTTCCGATCGACCCGGAATTCTAACAGGCAGCGACCTGTGTAGGCGAAGACCAGCAGATCCGGCATTTCCCCGCCGGCTTGGATGGAGTTTTCCAAAAAAGTGAGTTGGAGACCGCAGGCCAGCACCGCCAGAACGGGAGGCAGCCAGGCACCTTGATTTGCTAGGCTCGAAAATCGGCTCCGCTCGGGCAGCAACGTGACGGAGCGCGCCAGCAACGCCAGGGTCAGCGCCGCGCACAGGGCCGCGAACAAGTTTGCCGCCAGGGCGGTTTCACCCGCCGGCAGCCAGCGCAGCGGATAGGTGACCAGCAATGTTAGCGGGGCGAAGACATTCGGATGCCAATTCCAGCCGCTTAATTCAACTAGCTGCTGCAGATTGCCCGGGGAAACTCCATGAACGAGGGTGATCAAATAAACCGCCAACATTCCGGCCGCCAGCAGCCAGGGCAGCCGTATTGTTACAAAATTTCCCGCCCGCACGGGTTCATTTTCGGGTGTCATCTGTGCCTCTATGGTTCAAATCATTCCGGTTGATGTCAACCTGACTTCCCCGGTTCAAATCCGGCTGGTGTGGTCCCTTGCCGCCGGCATACCAAGTTGTTGGTTTGCGTCCGGTTTCGGGGAACATCGGCCGCAGTCATGGGCGTGGAGGATTTTGTTAGCAATCTTTAGCGAAAGCGTAGAGTTGAAAAACCCTCTAACCGGGCTGAAACGAATTCAATAACCCAAAAGGCCGTTCTCGATAGTACCATCAGCCCATTGCTGCAGATTGATCGGAATTGCTCTATCGCCGCCAACGCAGCAGCATTGCGGCGGCGATTAGCGCACCCGAAACAAATGTGCCTGGTTCCGGCACCGTCGCATAGGTGTACTGAACCTGTACCGTCGCCCCGGCAACCGTGTTGAGCAGAGCGGTAAGGTTGCCGCCACCGCCGGTGATGAGCTCGCTGGATACCGTCTGGCCCGGTAGGCTGAACGTGCCTGTGCCGAGGAACCAAGCCATGTCTCCGGCCAAAGTGTAGGTGGAACTCCCGGTGTCCGTTGCGGTTGTCGGGCCAAACGTGGCGTTTGCTCCGCTGGGCAGGTTGAAAACTTGCGCATGGCTCATCGGGGAGGCTTGAATTACCCCGAGGCTTCCCGGCAAGGTGACGGTGAGCAGGGATCCGGCGCTAAAGGAGAAACTTTCGGACACGGTGGCGTAATTATGAATCGTCCCGCTCATGGTCACGTTTTCAGTGGCCGTAACCATAACCGATTGAAGCGTGCCCAGGGATGGGTCGAACTGTTGCAAAACAAAATTGTCGCTCCAATCGGTGGTGGACGGGGAATGAGTTGTGGTAAAGGTCTCCGAAAGGGACGCCTTGGCCGCGCCCGCCATCAGCAACAGGCTGGCACCGGTCAAAACCATCAGATTGTTCATCAAAAATCTTTTCATAAAACGGTTAATACCTTTCGCGTTGCTGCCAGCCACTGGCTATAAAATAAAACTGGTTCACAACGGCAAACAGCATTGCCAATAAATTTGCCTTGTTTGCCGCTCCCGTCAAACGATTGCCAGTCCAACTATGGGACAAGATATATCATATATCGGACCTCGCCCGCGCCCGCGCCGGATGCAATTCTGGTCGGCATACAGGGTTTGAAAATACCCTGTCGCTAGGCGAAGGGAGAATTTTGCGAAGGAAGTGTGAGGCCCAAATTCGCCTGCCCTCGGCGGCTTGTGATTGGGCTTAAGCGAAGCTAAAAACCCAAAAGACCGTTCTCCCGCTGAACCATCAGCCCATCGCTACAAACTGATGGAGATGATCTAACGCCGCGGGCGGAGCAACCACAGGGCGCCGCCCAAGGCGAACAGCGACAGTGTCGTGGGTTCTGGCACCGGCGCATAGGTGTACACCACCTGAACCGTTGCCCCGGCGACCGTAAACAAGCTGACCCCGATGTTAGCGCCCCCGCCGATGATCTGCTCTGAAGTTTGGGTGTATCCTGGCAAAATTAGCGTGCCCGTGCCGATGAACAGGTTCAAGTCTGCGGGTAACGTATAGGTGCCGTTGGCGGTGTCCGAGGCGTTTACCGGGCCATAGGCGGCGCTGCCGCCGCTCGGGAGATTGTAGGCCTGCGCGCTGGCCAGTGGAGACGGTAGCAGGGTCCCCAGCGTTCCCGGCAGGGTCAACACCAGCTGCGAACCGGCCTTGAAGGTGAAACTCTCCGTCAACGCTGAGGTGTTGGTCACGATTCCGTTGATGTTCACGCTCTCGGTGGCTGCGATATAAACCGACTGTAAACTGCCCTGAGCCGGGTTGAATTCTTGCAGAACAAAATTGGTGTTCCACTCGGTGGTGGAGGAGGGGACGGAGAAGCTGCTGCTGACCGTGTCGGCCTTCGTCGTACTCGCCCACAAACATAAGCTCAGGATTGCTAGGTTGAAGTAACCGCCCGCCACCGGTCCCTTAATGAAGACTCTTTTCATGAGGTCGAAATTTAAACGCTTCGCTAAATTGCTGCCGGCAAAAATAAAATATACAGACAAAACCGCCATCTACTCGCTTCTCCAGCGCATGGGATGTCATCGGCTGATGCAACGACACTACGGGGGAATGGATTTTCTGTCAACAAGACAACGAAAAAATATTCAAGAGCGGTTGAAGAAATACTGTAGGCCGTTCGGAGCGGGGAATTTTGGGTTTTGGCGGGGCTTTGGCCAAGGAGTAGTTTCAAAGCTGTGACTGAGCGAAACGAAGCAATACCCAAAAAAACCGCCCTCTTCCTTCAGCCAAACCGAACGGCTACAGTATTTTTGAAAATGCTCAAAAAAATGTTCTGACTGCATCTCGGCCTGGTGACCGAAAAGTTGGGGTCATTCCGTCTGCCTCCACCCCCGTCCAGGCGAGTTTTTGATGCCCTGGCGGACGGCATCCCCGCCGATGATTACGGCAAATCGGTGGCGCCCATCAGAAAGCGGTCGCATTCGCGCGCGGCCCCGCGGCCTTCATTGAAAGCCCAGACGACGAGGCTCTGCCCGCGCCGGCAATCGCCGGCGGCAAAGACGCCTTTGATGTTCGTGGTGTATTTCTCAAACTCCGCCTTGGCGTTGCTGCGCGGGTCGCGTTCGATGCCCAGCGATTCCAGCAACGGCTGTTCCGGTCCGAGGAAGCCCATCGCCAGCAGCACGAGTTGCGCGGGTAAAACCTTTTCGGTGCCGGGCATGTTTTTGGGGATGAACTGGCCTTTGTCATTCTTCGTCCATTCCACCTGCACGGTGTGTACGGCTTTGACGTGGCCGTGGGCGTCGCCTTCAAACTTCGTCGCCGTCGTGAGATAGACGCGCGGATCGGCCCCGAACTTCGCGGCGGCTTCTTCCTGGCCGTAATCCATCTTGTAAGTCTTCGGCCATTCGGGCCATGGATTGTCCTTGGCGCGTTCCAGCGGCGGCTTCGGTAAAATTTCCACCTGCACGAGCGACTTGCAGCCGTGCCGGACGGAGGTGCCCACGCAATCTGTGCCGGTGTCGCCGCCCCCGATGACCACCACATCCTTGCCATCCGCAGAAATAAAATCCCCGTTTTTGTGCTGGTCTAAAATGCTCTTCGTGTTCGCGGTCAGAAAATCCATCGCGAAATGAATGCCCTTGAGCTGGCGGCCTTCAATCGGCAGATCCCGTGGCTTGGTGGCGCCGGTGGCGAGCACGACCGCTTCGAAATCCTTCAACAACTTTTCCGCTGGAAGATTTTTGCCGATTTCAGTGTTGCAGACAAATTTCACGCCTTCCTTTTCGAGCAGGGCCAGGCGGCGCAGTACGACCTCTTTTTTGTCGAGCTTCATGTTCGGGATGCCATACATGAGCAAACCGCCCGGACGATCCGCCCGTTCAAAAACGGTCACTTCGTGGCCGGCCTTGTTCAATTGCGCTGCCGCCGAAATGCCCGCCGGACCGGAGCCGACCACCGCCACCTTCTTGCCGGTGCGCTTTTTCGGCGGTTCCGCCGTGACCCATCCGTTTGACCAGCCGTGGTCAATGATCTCACACTCGATGTTTTTTATCGTAACCGCCGGATTGTTCATGCCGAGCACGCACGAACCTTCGCAGGGAGCCGGACAAACCCGGCCGGTGAACTCGGGGAAATTATTCGTCTTGTGCAGGCGGTCCAGCGCCTCGCGCCAGAGGCCGCGATAGACCAGGTCGTTCCATTCCGGGATGAGATTATGTATCGGGCAGCCGCTGGCCATGCCGCTGACCAGCTGTCCAGTGTGGCAGAACGGAATGCCGCAATCCATGCAGCGGGCGCCCTGTTTTTTGAGGTCGGCTTCCGGCAGGTGGTGGTGAAATTCCTTCCAGTCGGCCACGCGTTCGAGTGGCGCGCGATCCGCCGGCAATTCCCGTTGAAACTCTAAAAATCCGGTTGGTTTTCCCATCTTGGTTCAGGTTTTAATTGTTTTTAAAAGGACATTTCAACCGCGCGTTGCGCGGATTTGCGCAGCTTAAAAACCCGGCACTTATACTCCAAATGCTCTTTCGTCCTGCGCCGATAATGGCGTATGTTTCCGGGTCTTTCTGGCTTTTCAGAAAATCTGCGTTCATCTGCGTAATCTGCGGATAAATCAGTGTCCGCCTTTCACGTTTTCTTCGAACGCCGCCATGATCGCTTCGTCGCCGGTCAAACCCTGCGACTGCACTTTTTTGAGCGACTGCAGGACGCGCTTGTAATCCTGCGGCATCACCTTCACAAATTTCGGGATGAAATTCTTCCAGTCGCCGAGAATTTTCCCGGCCCGTTCGCTCTGCGTGAAGGCTTGATGCCGCTGGATCAGCTTCCAGACTTCCTCGATTTCATCCGTGTCGGTGAGTTTTTCGAGGCCGACCAGTTCCAGGTTGCAGCGCGTGGCGAAATCGCCCGCTTCGTCCAGCACGAAAGCCACGCCGCCGCTCATGCCGGCGGCAAAGTTTCGGCCGGCTTTGCCCAGCACCACCACGCGGCCGCCCGTCATGTATTCGCAGCCGTGATCGCCCACGCCTTCCACCACCGCGTTCACGCCGGAGTTACGCACGCCGAAGCGTTCGCCCGCCACCCCGCGCACAAAAATCTCGCCCGCCGTCGCGCCATAGAGCGCCACGTTGCCGATGATGATGTTTTCTTCGGCCGCAAACGTGGAGCCTTTGGGCGGATACACGATCAGCTTGCCGCCGCTTAATCCCTTGCCGAAATAATCGTTCGCGTCGCCTTCCAGCTCGAGGGTCATCCCTTTGGGCGTGAAGGCGCCGAGGCTCTGGCCCGCGCTGCCGTAGAATTTCAGGTGCACCGTGTCCTCGGGCAGGCCCGCCGGTCCGTGATGCTTCGTGATTTCGCTGCCGACGATTGTGCCGACCACGCGGTTCACATTGATGATCGGCAATTCGGCTTTCACCTTTTCGCCGCGTTCAATCGCCGGCTTGCAGATTGCCAGCAGCTTCGTCAGGTCCAGTGATTTGTCCAGGCCGTGGTCTTGGGCTTGCGAACGGAAGCGCCCTACCTCCGGCCCGGCTTCGGGCTGATACAGGATTGGCGTGAGGTCCAGCCCTTTCGCCTTCCAATGCTCGATTGCCTTCCAGGGCGCCAGCTTGTCCGTCCGTCCGACCATGTCTTCCAGTTTGCGGAAACCAAGCTTGGCCATGATCTCGCGCAGTTCCATGGCGATGAAGCGCATGAAATTCACCACGTGTTCCGGTTCGCCGGTGAAGCGCTTGCGTAATTTCGGGTCCTGGGTGGCCACGCCCACGGGGCAGGTGTTGAGATGACAGACGCGCATCATGATGCAGCCCATCACGACGCGCGGCGCCGTGGCAACGCCGAATTCTTCCGCGCCCAGCAGTGCCGCCACCGCCACGTCCCGCCCGGTTTTCAACTGGCCATCGGCTTCGACGTAGATGCGGCTGCGCAGATTGTTCAACACGAGCGTCTGGTGCGTTTCGGCCAGCCCCAGTTCCCACGGCCCGCCCGCGTGCTTGATTGAGGACAACGGCGACGCGCCCGTGCCGCCGTCGTGGCCGGATATCAAAACGACGTCCGCGTGGGCTTTCGCCACGCCCGCCGCCACCGTGCCGACGCCGACTTCGGCCACCAGCTTGACGCTGATGCGCGCGTTGCGGTTGGAATTTTTCAGGTCATGGATCAATTCCGCCAGGTCTTCGATGGAATAAATATCATGATGCGGCGGCGGTGAAATGAGCCCGACCCCCGCGGTCGTGCCGCGCGTCTTGGCGATGGGCGGATAAACCTTTTTGCCCGGCAGTTCGCCGCCCTCGCCGGGTTTGGCGCCCTGCGCCAGCTTGATTTGCAGTTCGTTCGCGTGGATCAGGTAGTTGCTCGTCACGCCAAACCGTCCGCTCGCGACCTGCTTGATGGCGGAATTCTTCGAATCGCCGTTCGTTTCCAGAACGTAGCGGGCCGGATCTTCGCCGCCTTCGCCGGTGTTGGATTTGCCGCCCAGCCGGTTCATCGCCACGGCCAGCGTCTCGTGCGCCTCCTTGGAAATGGAACCGTAGCTCATCGCGCCGGTCTTGAACCGCTTGACGATGCTCTCGACCGACTCCACTTCTTCGAGGGGAATTGGGTTTTCCGCCAGCTTGAAATCCAGCAGCCCGCGCAGGGTGCAAAGATTCTTCGCCTGGTTGTTCACCAGCTCGGCGTATTCGCGGTAAATCTTTTCGCTGCCCAGCCGGCACGCCGTCTGGAGTTTGTGAATTGTCTGCGGGTTGAACAAGTGATACTCGCCGCTGTCCCGCCATTGATACTGGCCGCCGGCTTCGAGTTCCGCGTTGACCGTTTCGCGCGGGAATGCCCGGCTATGGCGCGCCCGCGCCTCTTCGGCGATCACCCCCAGCCCCACGCCTTCGATGCGCGACGGCGTCCAGGTGAAATATTTGTCCACGACCTCGCTGTTGAGGCCCACGGCTTCAAAGATCTGCGCGCCGCGATAGCTTTGCACCGTCGAGATGCCCATCTTCGCCATCGTTTTCACCACGCCCTTGATGGCCGCCTTGATGAATTTCTTGACCGCCGTCTTGTGGTCGGTGTTGCGTAGCAGTCCTTCCTTGATGAGATCGTCAATCGTCTCGTAGGCCAGATACGGGTTGATCGCGCTGCAGCCGTAGCCGATGAGCAGCGCGAAATGATGCACCTCCCGCGGTTCGCCGGATTCGAGCACCAGGCCGGTGCGGCCCCGTAATCCCGTGCGGATGAGATGATGGTGCAAACCCGCCGTCGCGAGCAGGGCCGGGATCGGCGCCAGCTCGGGCGTGACGCCGCGATCCGACAAAATCAGTATGTTCGCCCCGTCTTTGATGGCTTGTTCCGCGGCGGCGAACACTTCTTCCAGCGCCGCTTCCAGCCCTTTCTCGCCGTCCGCCGCCTGGAACAGGATTGGCAGCGTCGCCGCCTGGTAGCCGGGCCGGCTCACCTGCCGGAGTTTTTCCAGATCTTCATTGGTCAGTATCGGTTGTTCCAGCCGGATCAGCGAACAGCTGTCGGGCTTGGAATTCAGCAGGCCGCCGCGCGAGCCCACCATCGTGTGCGTGGCGGTGATGATTTCCTCGCGGATCGGATCAATCGGCGGGTTGGTGACCTGCGCGAATAGTTGCTTGAAATAATTGTACAGCAGCTGCGGCTTGTTCGATAACACCGCCAGCGGCGTGTCCGTGCCCATCGAGCCCAGCGGCTGCACACCGTCGTTCGCCATCGGGCCCACGATGAACCGCAAATCTTCGAACGTGTAGCCGAACGCCTGCTGCTGCTGCAATATCTTCCGGTGCGAGGGATGGGTGTGCTCCGACGGTTCCGGCAGGTTTTCCAGCAGGACGTGATATTTGTCGAGCCACTCGCGATAGGGATGCGCGGAGGTGTATTTCTTTTTGAGTTCCTCGTCCGCGATGATGCGGCCCTGCTCGGTGTCGATCAGGAACATCCGGCCCGGCTGCAGCCGGCCCTTGCTGGCCACGCGCTCCGGCGCCACCGGCAGCACGCCTGCCTCGGACGCCATGATCACCACGTCGTCTTTCGTGACGTAATAGCGCGACGGCCGCAGGCCGTTGCGGTCCAGGCACGCGCCGATGCGGATGCCGTCCGTGAACGCCATCGAGGCCGGTCCGTCCCAGGGTTCGATCAGGCAGGAATGATATTCGTAGAATGCGCGGCGCTCCGTGTCCATGCTCTCATGGTTTTCCCACGGCTCGGGAATCATCATCATCATCGCGTGCGGCAGCTCGCGGCCCGCCATCACCAGCAGTTCCAGGCAGTTGTCAAATTGCGCCGAGTCGCTCCCGTCCTCGTTGATCACGGGGATCACTTTCTTGATGTCCTTGCCGAACAGCGGGGACTTGAAATTCGCCTGCGCCGCCTTCATCCAGTTGACGTTGCCGCGCAGTGTGTTGATTTCGCCGTTGTGCGCAATGTGGCGGTTCGGATGCGCCCGGTCCCAGCTCGGGAACGTGTTCGTCGAAAACCGCGAATGCACCAGCGCCATCGCCGTGACCATGCTTTCGTCGCGCAAATCAGGATAATATTTCGCGACTTGCTCCGGCATCAGCATGCCCTTGTAGATCATCGTCCGCACCGCCAGGCTGGAAACGTAAAACCATTTTCCGCCGTCGATCTTGCTGCCGTAGCGGATCTTCTGCTCCGCCTGTTTACGGATCACGTAAAGTTTGCGCTCGAACACCGCCTCATCCTTGAGCTCCGGATTGCGCCCGATGAACACCTGCGCCATGTGCGGTTCGGCGGCGACCGCCGTTTTGCCGAGCGAGGAATTGTCCGTCGGCACATCGCGCCAGCCGATCAGCGTTTGGCCCTCGGCGGAAACGATCTTGGCGAACGCCGTCTTGACCGCGTTGCGTTCCAGCAGGTTTTTCGGCATGAACAGCATGCCCGCGCCGTATTCGCCGAACGCCGGCAGCTTGAAGCCGAGCTTCGCCGTCGCCTTCGCCAGAAATTCATGCGGCGTCTGGATGAGAATGCCCGCGCCGTCCCCCGTGTTCGGTTCGTGGCCGACCGCGCCGCGGTGGTCGAGGTTGACCAGGATCTGCAGGCCGTCTGTCACCACTTGGTGGGATTTTTTGCCTTTGATGTTGACGACGAAGCCGATGCCGCACGAGTCATGCTCGAACTGCGGATCGTAGAGCCCTTGTTTCTGCGGCGCGCCGGGTGGCGTAGAGCCAGTCTTATTAGCGGTCTGCATTTTTTCTGGTGATCCGCGGGATGGATAAGCCCGCGTTCACTTATTTTTTACTCAAAAATTACCCGGGCGCAATAAATGTTTTCAAAAAACATCAATATTTCGGCGATTAGAATTCATGCTTTTGCCCGCGTCAGCATTAGGTGGAAACAAATCGCCCCTGAAAAATTGCCCGGTCACCTTTTCGTTCCGCCAAAAATCTCCAAAAACTCCGCCTCCTCCAAAATCTTCACGCCCAGTTCTTGCGCCTTGGTGAGCTTGGCACCGGCTTCGGCTCCGGTCAGCACGAAATCCGTTTTCTTGCTCACGCTGCCGGTCACTTTGCCGCCCGCCGCTTCAATCTTCGCCGTCGCCTCCTCGCGCGTCAGCGTCGGCAGCGTGCCGGTCAGCACGAAAGTTTTGCCGGCAAACCGACCTTCCGGTCGGGCGCTGTTAACCTTCTCGCTCGCCGGCTTGATTCCCAGTTCGTGGATGCGGGACAATGCTATCTTGCCGGCCGTTGACGCAAAGAAATCCAAAATACTCGCCGCCGCCACCGGCCCGACTTCCACCAGCTTCGCTTTCAAGCCCCCCGTTTCCAGCCGGGTTTCAATTGCCGCAATCTCCGCCTTGAGTTCCATGTCCTGCCGCTCTCGTCGCGCTTTCTCGGCTTCATCTTTCGGCGGATTCTTCCGCGAGCGCGGGCTGATTTCGGCGCGTTCAGTTTCCTTCGCGCCGAGGTTGCGGATGTCGCGCAGCACTTCGGAACCGGCCAGCGCCTCCAGTGATTCGTGCGTGGCGGCCAGCTGCTTGGCCGTGGCTTCCCCCACATCGGCCATCGCCAGTGCATGAATCCACCGCGATAGCGGCGCGGTCTTGGCGCGCTGGAGTGCGTCGAGAATCTTCGTGGCGTTCTTCTCGCCAAACGTGCGCGGCGCGTCGTCTGTGCCGAGATTCAGTTTGCCAAGCACTTCCAGTTTCAGGTCGAACAAATCCAGCGGCTCCTTGACGAGGCCGCGCTCGACCAGTTTTTCCGCCACGATGCCGCCGAGCGATTCGAGGTCCAGCGCCTTGCGCTGCGCGAAATATTCCACGCGTCGCGTGAGTTGCGCCGGGCAGCCCGCGATGTTCTGGCAGCGCCACGCAACTTCTTCCTCAACCTTCGGAGGGACGAGTTCCACGAGTCCCTGACTCAATTCCTGTTTATGTTTTTTTGATTCCGGACTGGTTAAACTGGTCCCTCCAGTCTTGATTTTATCCTTCGCAATCGCCCCGCCGCACGCGGGGCATTTGCCGCCGACATGCTTGAACAGATCAAATTCCTGCGCGCCGGGCGGACGCTTGGTTTTCACCACCTCGAAAATTTCCGGAATGACCATGCCGGCTTTGCGCACCACCACAGTGTCGCCGATCCGGATGTCTTTGCGGCGGATCTCGTCCTCGTTGTGGAGCGTCGCGCGCGCAACCGTGGAGCCTTGCACGAAGACCGGCTCCAATTCGGCCACCGGCGTGAGCACGCCGGTGCGTCCGACTTGCACGGTGATGGCTTTGAGCACCGTCTCGGCGGGCGTGATCCACGGCACGGGCTTGTGGACGATGGCGTAGCCCGGCGAACGGCTGCGTCCCGGGATGCGTGGCCAGTCCGCGAGCGTGTTCACCTTGAGCACAATGCCGTCAATCTCATAGGGCAGTTGCCGGCGCAAATCTTTGTCCTCGTCGTAATGCGCCACGATTTTATCGCGGTAAACCTTTAATACTTCCTCGATGCCGTCGCACACCCACCACAATTTTTGCGTGGGCAGGCCAAACTTCGCGAGCGCTTCGAGTATTTCGGAATGCGTCTTGAATTCGATGCCGTCGCAGGCACCGACGGCGTAAAACACCGCCCGGATGGGTCGCTGCGCGACCAGCTTTGGATCGAGTTGCTTGAGCGTGCCGGCGGTGGCGTTGCGCGCGTTGGGAAAGGGTTTTTCACCTTCGGCGGCAAACTTCGCGTTGAGCGCGTCGAAATCTTTAATGGAAATGTAAGCTTCGCCGCGCACTTCGAGCAGGGCAGGGGG
>CAIQEI010000122.1 GCA_903870815.1 uncultured Verrucomicrobia subdivision 3 bacterium | reverse complement strand
CAAGGAGGTGGGGGTGGGGAACCCCGCTGAAGAAACGTACTGCTACCCGAATGCAGCAATGTTACATTTCGGCAACGGCTTGTCAATATGCCGACGGCGGCGCAAGGCCAGTGATTCAAACCCCGCCAAAGTCCTGGGACATTACCCGGCGACGGGTAAAAATCTCATCCGCCGAAAACGAACCGCGGCGCGATTGACGGTTCCAAGCTGGCATTGGCAAATTGGAAGCGATTCGTGCAGGATTGCAACGCAGGCTGACTGTCGACACACTGACGGGGAGATGCACCGGTCAAAAAAATCAACGATTCAAGCCACGGCATGAACCGCATCAAGCTGCTTTCCGAGCAGGTCGCCAACCAGATCGCCGCCGGCGAAGTGGTCGAACGACCGGCCAGCGTCGTGAAGGAACTCGTCGAAAACTCCCTGGACGCCGGGGCCGGAAAAATCACGGTTGAGATTGGCGCCGGCGGAAGGAGTTTGATCCGCGTGACCGACGACGGCACCGGCATGAGCCGCGACGACGCCCTGCTTTCGCTCGAACGCCACGCCACCAGCAAGATCCAGCGCGCGGAAGACCTGGCGTCCATTGTCACGATGGGGTTTCGCGGCGAAGCCATTCCGAGCATCGCGAGCGTCAGCCGGTTCACCCTCACCACCCGCGAACGAGAAAACGCCTCGCCCGAAGGCACGCAAATCATCGTCAATGGCGGCACGATCGCCGAAGTCAAGGCGGCCGGCAGCGCGCCCGGCACGAGCATCGAGATCCGCCAGCTTTTCTATAACCTGCCGGCGCGCCGGAAATTTCTCCGCACCGAGGAAACCGAGGGCGCACACATCCAGCATTACCTCACCCTGGCTGCGTTGGCGTTTCCCGAGGTTGCGCTCACCTTCATCAAGGACGGCCGGAATATCTGGCAACTGCCCGCCGTCAAATCCGTCGCCGCCACGTCCAGCCGCATCGAGGCCCTGCGCGAACGCCTCCGGGCCTTGCTGGGCGATGAAAAACTGGTGCCCGTGAATTTTTCTGCCGCGCTGGAAGACGACCGCCAACAGCCCGCGCCGGCAGAAACCGATATCTTTGAAACGGCCTCGCCGGAGAAGCCCCAAACGCAGGACAACAAGTCCCTGATCCGCATTTGGGGGCTCATCGGGTCGCCCGGCGTTTCGCGCGCGACGCGGGATGGACAATTCATCTTCGTCAATCGCCGGCCGGTGGAAAATCGCGGCCTCAACTATGCGCTTATCGAAGGGTATCACAACTCGCTGATGAAAGGCCGTTATCCGGTCTGCTGCCTGTTTCTGGAAATTGATCCCGCCGCCGTGGATGTGAACATCCATCCCGCCAAGCGCGAGGTGAAGTTTCATCGCGAGTTTGAAGTGCGGAAATTAACGGCCCAAGCCCTGCACAACGCGCTCCTCGCGTTTCATTCCGAACCGGCTAAACCGGTTTCAACCGCCCGACCGGCAAGCGCACCCAGCGAACTTTCGTTCGCCCCGGAACCTGGCGCGCCGGGGCTACCGGATCTTCACGCAAAAGTAAAATCATCGCCCGCAACGCCGGACCAAATTGCTCCCAACCCTCAAACGCCTTTGAAAACGGGCTTTTCGTCGCCGCCGAAGAAAGAAGCGCCGGCGACAAATCCGGCGGAGCCGGCAATCGAAATCCCGCCGTCCGCCGCCCTCCGCCCACCGACTTCGCCCACGCCGCTGCTCAACGTCCCGCTCCGGCTCGTCGGGGTCGTAGGCAAACTCTATGTGCTGCTCGAATCGGACCGCGGACTAGTGCTGCTGGACCAGCACGCCGCGCACGAGCGGATTTTGTACGAGCAAATGCTGAATCGCCTTGAACAAAGTGGTTCCACGCCGTCGCAAAAGTTGCTGCTGCCGGAGACCATCGAACTGCCGCCGCGGGACGCGCTGTTTTTGCGCGAACAGCTCACCGCGCTCACGCGGCTGGGCGTCGGCCTGAGCGAATTTGGCGAGCGCACCTTTCTGCTGGATGCGCTGCCGCCGTTTGTGAAAGTGCCGGATGCGCGCCGGTTTGTGTTCGACTTGGTGGACGAGTTGCGCGCCGCCGGACGCGAGGTGAATCTCGCAAGGCTCGGCGAACACACCGTGGCCAAGACCGTCTGCCGCCACGCCGTGAAGGCCAACGACCCGCTGGCCGGCCCGGAACTGGAAAAACTCGTCGAAGATTTGCGCCGCTGCGCGATGCCCTATACCTGCCCGCATGGCCGCCCGACGCTGATTGAAATGAATTACCGCGAGCTGGAAAAGAAATTTGGCCGGGCCCAATAAACAAATAGGCCGGGCAGTCTTCTGCCCGCCGCCGTAACCACCAAAATCTTCGGTTCACCACGACGGCGCACACGGAGTGACGCGTCCTACCTGTCCCTATGCTGGCCGGAACTGCCCTAGCAAAAACCTTACCCAGGCCCCGCCGGAGTCCAGCCCCATCACCGAATGGCTCTCAGGGATTCCAATGCAACCGGTAATATGCCGAGGACGGCACGTTGGTTCCCAGGTCGCTGAAATTATCGTTGTAATGGAAAGCGCCATTACTGGGCGCATTGGTGACCCAGATCGGAACCCAGGTCAGCAAGTTGGTCGAGCGTTCAATGCCATACCGGTAGGTGGGGATGCCAAAGAAACCCAGTGTGGCCACGCCGTTGGAGACAGTGAGGGAACTGGTCTGCTGACCGGTCACGGGGAAGGGATAATAGTTGATGGCGATGGTGCCGGTGGAGCTGCCACCATAACCGTCGTGCACCGTGTAATCGAACCGGTCATTCACACCGTTGGTATTGCCATACAACACAAATGACGAGTTGGTCGAGACCATTATACCATTCGTGCTGGCGCTGACTCCGGCCAGGGTGATGGTATCGCCGTCAACGTCCGTCACGTTGGTGAACAAGGTGCTGAGAAAAATCTTAATGGACGGCACGCTGCGGGTATAGGTGGCATTGCCGGCCACAGGCGGATGATTGGTAACCACCTGGCCGCCCGCCAGCAGATTGGTCGAGCCGAGGTAATTTCCATCACCGGCATATTGCGCGGTGATGACATTGGTACCGCGCGGCAGATTTGTGATGGTGAGGCTCACGGCCCCGCCGCTGCTCAAGGAGTTCGAACTGAACGCCGCGCTGTTGGTCAGGAACAACACGTAGCCCGTGGCATCGGCGGGCAGGTTGGTGGCCGTGAAATAGATTGATCCCCGGTAGCCGACCGGGTTGAGCGACGACAGGACGGTGACGGAGGTGACTGCCTGCGTGATCGTGACCGAGCCGCTGGCACCGCTGAGGGTGTAGTTGCCCGCGGGATTATTGCCCAGCGCCAAATCGCCGAAAGAGGTGAGGCCTTGCGTTCCGGCGCTCTTGTCCGCCAGACCACCGGTGCCTGAAGCCACTAATACATTGTCGCCATTCACAGCATTCGCCACGGAGAGAATTCCGAAGGCGGCATTCGTGGTACCGTCGTAGGCCCGGCTGCCCGTTAAAACAACGGCCAGCGGATTCACCGTCAGGGTGCCGTTGGTGAAGCTGAATGTGTAGTTGGCCGCACTCAAACTGCCCGCTGCCGCCGTGATGGTATAACCACCCACTGCGCTGTTCGTGGTTGCGGTGGTGGTCAGGCTCGGGCTGCCGCTCAACACCGCAGTTGTCTCCCCGTTTACAAAGCCGCTCGCCGTGTACGTGAAGTCCGGATTGACCGCGCCATAAGTCCGGTTCGTTGAGTTGGCCGTGATACCCAGCACCGCCGCATTGACCGTCAACGTGCCGTTGGTATAGGTAATGTTGTAGTTGGCCGCCACAAAGGTTCCGCCAGTCGGAGCGCTGGGCGTCAAATTATATGTACCTACCGCCGCATTGGTGGCCGCGCCGCCGCTGGCGGTAATGGTCACGCTGTCAATGGTCTCGCCAGGCAGCAAGCCGGTGGCGGTAAAGTTGGTCTGGCCGGAGCCATACGTCTTGGCCTCACCGTAAGTCTTGCTGTCGTTGCCAGCAGTAATACCCAAGGCAGCCTGACCCACCGTCACCGTCACGGTTGCTGTCGTGGTGTTATAATCCGCCGTATCCGTTGGCGTGAACGTCACGCTGACGTTCGTGCTGCCAGCGCTCGGCGCAATCGTCGGCGTGGTGAAGTCGAAGGTGCCCGCCACCGTGCTACCCGCCGCATTCGTCACCGAACCGGTTCCCAATGTCGAACTGGCCAGCGTCTGACCGTAGGTGATCGCCGTCGTGGTCGGCACCGTTGCCACCAGCGGCGTCTGCTTGCTCACCGTCACCGTTACCGTCGCGGTGGCTGTATTATAATCCGCCGTGTCCGTCGGCGTAAACGTCACGCTGACATTCGTACTGCCGGCGTTAGGTACAATCGACGGCGTTGTGAAGTCGAAGGTGCCCGCTACCATCCCACCCGCCGCATTGGTTACCGCGCCCGTTCCCAAAGTCGAACTCGCCAACGTCTGACCGTAGGTGATCGTCGTCGTAGTCGGCACCGTCGCCACCAGCGGCGTCTGCTTGTTTACCGTCACCGTTACCGTCGCGGTGGCCGTGTTATAATCAGCCGAGTCCGTCGGCGTGAACGTCACCGACACGTTCGTACTGCCAGCGTTCGGCGCAATCGTCGGCGTGGTGAAGGCGAAGGTGCCAGCCACCGTCCCGCCTGCGGCATTCGTAACTGCGCCGGTTCCCAAAGTCGAACTGGCTAGGGTCTGACCGTAGGTGATCGCCGTCGTAGTCGGCACCGTTGCCACCAGCGGAGTCTGCTTGCCCACAGTCACTGTCACCGTCGCTGTCGTGGTGTTGTAATCTGCCGTGTCCGTCGGCGTGAACGTCACACTGACATTCGTGGTACCTGCATTCGGCGCGATGCTCGGGGT